>CAKMZU010000005.1:0-20045 GCA_929200485.1 uncultured Gammaproteobacteria bacterium
TTTGCCTCATATGCACTCCAGAAGAGTTGTTGTTTTCAACTGCTTTTTTTAGGATTACTGACTCGATAATCCCTTCTGCGGGCAATACAGGAAAATTAATTGCTGCGAATATGCTTATACGCGCAGTCTGTAACTTGCCACATCGCAAGGTTACTGTTCTGGTTGATAGCTGGTACATGCGTGAAACATTTATTGCATCGATGTTCAAGCGTGAATTTAATGTCATAGGGCAAGCTCGCATAGATACACGCTTATATAATCTGCCTCTGAAACGAAAAAAAGGTCAACGAGGTGCTCCGCGAAAGTACGGTGAAAAATACACAAAAAAACGATGAAAATGACAGGGATCAGTTTTTTCAATAATGGGGCGTCATCTCCCTCTATCGTTAACATTGTATTGTTTTTATTGTGTGAAACGATAGTCATGAATAGAAGCCAGACATTCCAAGCTAACCGGCGATATGAGAAAAAAGATAAATAGTCGCCATCCGGAGACCCATTTGCATATCATCATGAAAAATATCAGTGGTTACTTGTTGAGAGAGGGCAGCATCCAATTGAACGACCTGAAACTCAAGGGTTTGTAGCTCTTCTACTTTATTCCCTTTTAATGCCTCTTTAACGCAGGCATTAAACCCGTTTTTTTCAACAAATATACAGAGGTCGTACTTTATACTTTCCATGGAACCAATTGAAAACATTTCAATCTACTGGGTTACTTCTTAATACATTATTATCTTCTCATGGTTTCCAGCCCTTATAAACTTATTACATTTTTATTTATATTATTTGTCACCACGCTATTCTCTATGCCTAATGAAGGGGGTGTTGAAAATCCCTCGTTTAATCCAATGACTGAAGAAGGGGTGAAAAATTTATTATTTTTGTACGAAAAAGACAAAAATAAGCTATCTACAATTATAAAGGATCAGTTAATCTTAGGGTTGGAGATCGATATAAATAAGTGTACTTTAAAATTAAGTGAAGATCTCTGGCCTCTTGATATTGCAATCCCAAAAAACAAACTGTGGCTATATGGATATTATATAAGAAAAGCTAAGTATCTTTTTGAGTCTATTGACACCTTAATTACTGACATAGAAAAATCTTCACGTTATTTTGAAACAAAAGATAAAAAAATATATTATGACTCTTTATCCAAAAAAGTATCAGAGCTGAAAGAATATAGAATATATTTAAAAAATTATTCTGATAAGGAAAAAATATCAAGTTTTATTGCTACCCCAGCACACAGCACGCATAATAAAATGGAATGCATTATTAACGATCTTAAAAACCAAATAGATGAAGTGAATAAGAATAAACTTCCTGACCTTATCACAGTGGTTACTTTACTCATTCAATCCCATAGCATAACCGATACTGAAACAGCCCTTTAATAGGTCAAGAATACATTAATTGACTGAAGGTACTTTATAATATGAAAAGCCTGTCTTTGTTGACTCGCTTTGCATACCAAAACGTTTGAATGCATCTAAGACATTAGGCTTTGCAATCATAAGCAGTTCGTCTTCTGAAAAAACTGTCTCGATTTTACATCGCCCAATGTAATGCTCAACATCCTCTGCCGATAGATGTTTGAATAACCAGCCACGTATTCGCGTTAGCCACACATGCGGATTTGGAATGCCATTGTCAGGGAACGTTGATTCCATCGGCCCTAAATTCATCATTCGGCCGTAACCTATCCTATCCATAGATATACCAACAGCATGATCAGCAAAGATATCCGTCGTAAGGTCAACGGTATTTTCCGTTACTGTGGCAGCGATACTCCACCCTGAAACAACAGCTTCCGTATTTGCTAACGCTACCGCTGGATTCAGCTTAGCTGCCGCCTCACCGCTGGCAGATAACGAGGCTGTTTCTGCTGCTTCTGCCGTTGCCCCTGATGATGCAGCAACACTGGACGAACTAAAGAAACGGCTCGCTTGAACAAAGGCATTAGTAATCGTTGGCGCTAAAGAAACAACGACTTGGCCAATTGCCAACACACTGAGTGCAATACTTGATGAGGACAATGCTTTAGCTACCGTCTTGTTACCGGCATCTAACGCCATCTGTGAGCCTAGCAACGACATACCTGATAACGCAGAGGTAACGCCTGCGCCAATACCCGCAGCTGAAGACAATGTTAATGATGCTCCACCGGTTGGCACAGCAAGAGCAGCCCCAAGGATGCCCAGTGAGGTAAAAATACTGCCTAACGTATAATTAACAACTGCGTTATGTCCTGTCGGATCAATATAATTGACAGGGTTAGCATACACATAGGCATAGCGATTATCGACATCCAAACTATCTCGAGAAACAAAGCGTCGCAATTCGGGTGAATAAAAGCGGTGTCTTAGATAGGTTAAACCGAGTTCTGGATTGTTTAATTCTTGCTTCCAACCAAATGCATTCAACACGGGTCTGTGATTTTTATTCTTATCTAAAATCTTCCCGTAAGCATCATAGTGCTGCCCTTCTAATGACGTATCACCGGATCCCTGTAACTGTAGATATGCCCCCATACTCTGGTTAACCGTAAAACCCTGGCCCATACTCTGATCTGCCTTGACACCAATAATGCCTGAGTCCTGGCGAATAAAACTGTGCCACTGTCTATCTTTGTAGACCGTCTGAATACTATGGTGTTGATCAGGGTAATAATCGCTGTGAGCTTGCTTTGTAAAGGCATGACCTAATATACCGTTTGGCCAATATTGAAACGCGGTATCCTCTCCCCCCGTTGTTGACACATTTAGTAAATAACCCGCATCATCATAAGCGTAACGCTTGCCTTTATGATCCTGAATTAACCGACCATTGGCATCATAAATAACAGGGATAGATGAATGATTACCGTTCAGTTTCAGATTCGTCAGCTGATCTATCGTATTATAAAAATACTCGATTCTCTCTGTATTACCGCTGGTGGCATTTGAATGCTCACTGACCAGATTGTCATTACCATCGTATTGATAGTGTCTTTCCCATACATCATTTTTACCTCCAATCTCGGCACTCTCAGTTTCCGCACCCCCACTTTCGGCAATATGTTTCTCATTCGATAATCGCCTTAAACCATCATAAGTATATTCAATCACTTCTTTTTCAGATTGACTGGCATGGCCGACGACTTGCGTTAATTGCGTTAATTGCGTTAATTGCGTTAATTCACCTAAGGCATCATAGGCATAATCTACCGTAAATGTTGACAGGGATTGATGATTACTACTTGATGTTTTGATTAATCGATCTTGCGCTCCATAGGTATAATGAGTTTGGGTAGCGCCTGTGCCTTCCGCATCAAAATCCCTTCGCAACAACTGACCCTTTTTTCCATTATCATCTTCACCGTAGTAAAAATTAATGGTGCTGTTATCCATCGTGATTTGCGATAAATGCCCTTTATCTTTTGTCTTATATACTAATTTTTGCACAGTACCATTGGCATCTGTTTGCTGACAAACGCGATCATAAGCGTCTCGATCTAATATCAATGATCGATTGTCAGGATAATGCAGCGCTCTCAATGCACCACTTTGCGTATAATGATAATGCACCCATTGATTATCGCTATCAGAGGCAGCTGTGAGCTTTCCTTCCGCATCGTAGTGATGATGAATCTGATAAGGCTTTTTATTTCGCTCCCATGATCGTGTGATTAATAACCCGCGTGGATTGTATTGATACTCAATTGCATGGCCATCTTGTAATTCTCTTTTGATCTCAAAGCCATTGGTGTCATAGCTATGTTTCGTTGATAAACGATGGCCATCACTTAATGCGGGAGACTCCACCTGACACAACAAACCATCCCCATCATAGTGATATCGATACCCTTCATGAGAGCTGGTCATCTCGCCAGAGGTGTAGGATTTATGCCAGGTAAATAACTTGTTTTCCAGATTAAACTCGCGCTTTTTGTGTATCGCCCGTTTATCGAACGTGCTGACCTTGGATAACACAGGATTCTGATGCGCATCATATTCATGTTTCACTTCCACCGTGCTGTGTTTTTTTTGTGTCGATAGTTCGACGAGGCTGGTTGATTGGTAAATAAGCTTTTTAAAACCGTCATGAATGTCTGTCGTTTGGACAAAATCAGTTGGCTTATCATAGGTATTATTAGTCACAGGAAATGATTGCGTAATCGTTTGACGTCGCCAGGGTTGTTTAGTTACCACGGTCCGCTTTCTGCCATTAATATGTGTTGTCGTTGCTAAATCTGCATCCTCATACTGAAAGCTATGCACATTACCAAATGGGTCTGTCGTCTTTATGGGGCGTTCATGCTCATCATATTCGGTTGTCGTTTTAAGCCCTAACCGATCGATTTTAGAGGTTATTTTTCCAAAACCGTTATAGGTTTGAGTCAGCAAGTTCCGCCACTGCCCTTTGTACTCATCATTAAGCAAAATCATTCTGTTAGACGCATCAAGAATGGTCTGATGTTTATCTCCTAAAGGGCTTTGGTAAACAACCGTGTTTTTTTTATCCTCCGAAAACACTTGATAAACCAGAGTAATGACATTGCCTTCGGGGTCTGTTCGGGTCTGCTCCCGATTGAGGCCATCATAGGTATAAAGGGTTAGCTCACCCTTGGGTGTCAATTCTTTTATTTTTTGACCATTGCGCGTATCAATCACCCTTTTGTACTTTCGCTGCCCATCACTGATTTTAGTGACTTCTAATTCACAGGTATCTTTATTGAAGTGATAATTAATACGCTTCGTAATACTCTGCACCCCAGGCTTATCAGGCATTAGCCATTTTGTGGTGGTGGATGTTCTTCGCCCCCGCTCATCAAAGGTAAATTGAATTTGCTTCCACGGCTCCCATTTCTCTGCGTTAACATCAGGTTTATAGTGATGCTTTTCATCATGGTATGTCATTCCAGTTGGGTCTAATTGATATTGCTTTTTAATCGCACGGCCCGATAACTCATCCTGTTCCACTTTTTCTTTAAGTAAACTATAGTGATCCGTAAAGTATGCATAGGTTGTTTTCTTCAAGCTTACCCATTGGTTTTTCGTCTGATCATAAACTGAATGCACTTCTTTGAGTTTATTACCGTAACGATCGTAGCGTGTGTCGACTTTATCGCTCGGAACATAACCACTGCGTTTTTCATGCCAAACCCAGTGGGTGACATTCAAGGGTTTATCATAATTGGTTGATCGACTGTATTTAAATGGTGAAATATCGTATTGATAAGTTGTTTTTGTATAGGGCTTGCCTTCACTTTGTGTTTGAATTTCAACTGGGAGATGCAGATAATTATATTTATACACCTTCTGATTCAACTGCTTACCATTCACACGAACAACATTGACTGAATATCGATAAGATTGGTCTTCACTATCCATTAAACTATCGCCCTGATCTGATAATGCATATTTTGGATAACCCGTATAATTATTCCCCTTCGCATATTGATAGTTAACTTCGTGATGCACTTTTTCATCCGCTAAATCAAACTGTTTGAAGCGAATAACCACGGGGAGTTCTTTACTTGATTGAGCGTCTTTATAGGGAATGCTGCCGTAGACGAGATCTGTCATTAATCCTTCAGGTGATGCTATGGTCCTTATTAGATTCTGCCCAAACATTGAGGTGTAAGTAATGTGATAAACCTGCTTTAACGGGTTGATGATTTGATTGATACCCATGGCATTAAAATAGACTCGCTGTTCACGGCCATCCGGGTAGTGTATGGCCATCGTTTGCGGTTCATATTCAAAACGGTAGGTATTGCCGTAATTATCGATGATTTTTTTCAGACGAGCAGACTCAAGTTTTGAGACAGGCTCTTCATAAAAGTATTGAACAGCGTTATTAAATCGATCAAGACGCAGCACAATAAGCCCTTGATGAGAAAAATAATGAACGCTGCCATCTTTATAGGTGGTTTTATAACGATAACTTAGCTGTTTAAAGCCTGGAATTAGCCTGGCTTCAACTGCATCCGCAAAGTATGAACCATGCTGGTTATAATATTTTAACCCTGAAGCATAGCCTGTCTCATCATGCCACTCATTATCAATAAGCCACTGTTTGCCGCCAATCTCCGCAGTTTTATCTGAAATGTAGTCTAAATCCAAACGCCAACCTGTAGGCAAACCAAACATACCCTCAGCGTTAAATTGATAATCAAGGTGGATTTTAAGGGGCTCTCGTCGGCCGGGGATATCGATCAAGGGATAAGAGAAACTAAATGTACCTGTGGCCGTATTGACTTGGGCACGAAACATATTTGCATGATTATAGGCTTGGCTCCCTTTATAGCTTTCAGCCACAACACCAAACGATAAGCCAACAAAAAGACTTATAAAAAATGTTAGTCGTTCACCACCCTTTATTGATCTCATTAGCGTCCCTTGTTAGACACGAAACTAATAAGACAATAATTTTTTCAGTTAATTTCATTCGTATAAACCCTTAACCCATCCATGACTATCGTTCATATAATTATCAACTGTCATTAGCACAGTTTTGTGCCCGAACAGCATCCCTACAGGCTAAAATGGCCAAGACAATTGGTTTATCGATGCATTAAGGCAAATGGAAGAGTGTTAAACCATTCAACGCTGTCATAAGAATCTTCAATCCACAGGATGCAGGCATTGATCGAATAGCCATTCGATCAGGGCATGGATTCGGCTAGCGCATATATGCGCATAAGTGACGAATACAATGAACAATAATGAACCATGTTAGAGAAATAAAATCTAAAACAGGTTTATGGTCTTGCTTGGTTTGAAAAGAAATGCCCTCATTTCGTCACTATGCATTATTAATTCTAATATTATTAATGTCTGTAGGTACCAAAGCTGCAGATATTAATGCGAGCCTAAGCACAGACAGTACATATTATTCACCCGATGGCATTCTCTCCATTGATTTAATTCTTGAAAATACTGGCACCGTAGAGCATGCATTTACAAGTATTGTTACTGACTGGTTATCGCTGACGGTTCAAGATTTTGAAGGCAAACCCGCACCTGTCTTTACATCACTTGATATTACTGCGGATATAAAAACACCGCCGGGAGATACGCGAACATCAGCAGGTGATTTTGATAAAAATGCGGATCTGAATATTACCAATGCGGTGCTTTCCCCTAGCGCAAGCATTACCTATCACATCAATGCAAAGGTCAATTCACGCATACTGACGCGCATCTCGTTGAAGGCATTGGTTGATGGCACAGCCACCAATACGCTGACATTGCCTTCTGGCAAGTTAGACTTCTCAATAGCCAAAACAGCCGATGTCAGTGAATACAAACCCGGAAGTCAGGTGGTTTATACCATCCGTATCGAGAATACAGGGGAGATTCCCTTGCTTGGGATGACGGTGGATGATCTGGTCAGTCAAATCAAAGGCCAGGATGTCAATGGCAATGAAATTCCCGCCTTTAGTAGCGTTCAATCCATCACAGCGACGACAGATTCAGCGCAATCATCTGCAGGCGATTTCAGTGCAACGGGGCCAGATCTAAACGCCAAGAATGTCATGGTAAAACCCAAAGGGTGGGTGAGTTATGAAATCACAGCGACAGTGGCGGCAACATTGGTCGGCCCTATTACGAACAGTGCAGAGGCACAAAGCTTTGCTGTTAAGAAAACATCTAATGATTTGACGTTGAATTCAGCCCCTGAAAACCTGACCGTTGATTATACTGTCAGCCCTGCGAAAAAATACAAGCCGAGCGATGTGCTCACCTACACCATTACTTTGACAAATACCGGCGCTGGGTTTGCCTCAAATTATAATGTCATCAATGCCCTTAAAGCCTTGTCTATCAATCTTGCGAATAATGGCGATACGAAAGTTTATGATCACAGGGATGTTGCCGGCCATCCATTTAGCACTTGGACGGTGACGGTTAAATCCGTAAGCAGCGGCAGTGTGTCGTCTTTGGGTGTGGGAACCGTATTAACCAATAATGATTTGAAAGATGTTGTCAGTGTGGCACCTGCGGGCAGGATAATCTATGAAATCAAGGCAAATACTAAGCCAGAGGCTATCTCGGATATCCCAACTGAGGTGAGTGCGACATCAGCGGCAGGTGGCACGACAATAACCCAGTCACTGAACCTAACCGCTAATGCATTGACGGATGCGGTGACTGTGACTAAAACGCCTGTCAGTACTGAATATGAGCCCGGCGGATGGGTGACCTATACCATTACTGCGACAAATACAGACAGTAATTTATTTGCTGATAATTTCACCATCAAAGATCAGATAGCAACTTGCCAAAAAGTGACGCTTGCCGATGGTTCAAAAGGCCCGCCTTTTTCGAAATGGAAGTTAACGGTTAAATCCTCGGAGGGTGCTGGCACAGACCCCGGGTTATTCGATTACGACACCATCAAAACAGGGGACATTGCTATCACTGCAGACTTTGCCGCCGCAGGAAAAGTGGTTTATCAACTCGATGCGCAAGTTAACCCGCAAGCAGTGGGGACGATTTTAGATGCCCCTTGCCCTGATGACAATGTGACTGAAGAAGGCGGAGGCATCAATGCACCAGAAGGCAAAGCCGAGGTGTTAAAGCTGGTTGATAAGCAGCACTTTGTGCCCGGCAGTGACCTGACATACACCATCACAGTAAAAAATTCCGGCGCTGGTTTTTTAACAAAGCTGCCTGTTGTGGATGACCTACAAAGCGTGACAGCCACAGGAGGCAGCGGCAACGAGCCAGCCTTTTCGGGGTGGACAATTACAACGGCTGTGACTGATAGTGCAGGCGGTGTCTCCGTTAATAGTAACCCAGATCTTGATGGCACCATTAAACCGAATGAAAACCTGAATACCCACGCGAATATTTACCCGGGAGATACGGTTACCTACACCATTGTTGCAACGACGCAACAGGATTTGATTTCAACCGTCACTAACGAAATTCGTGTGGGTGATGATGCCACCTCTAAAACCTCTTCTGACCCATTGCCTTATGAATTGAAGTTAACTAAAAGTGTCAATAAATATTATTATTCTCAAGGAGATAATACCCTTGTTTACACTATTCGCATCAAGAGTGAGGCGCGAGGTGGGTTCGCTAATGACATTCCAGTTGACGATGACTTTCAGCTGATTACGGCAGAATTACTCCACCCTGCGGGTAAACAAGTGGCCGCCTTTGAAAGCTTTAGTATTAAGACGACCGCCTCAACTGGCGCAGATGCAGGCTTGAATAGCGATTATGCAACGAAGGGCTTGCACGCCAAGGCATCACTGCCGCCTGGCGGGTATGTTGAATATACTGTTACGGCAACGATTCCTGATCGTGAACAGGATTCTATTGTTTGGGGGGAAATTACCAATACCGTTAGTATGACAACCAAGGCAGGTATTATTACAGATAGAGTAACGACATGGCCGAAGAAGCCGGATATTCGCTTGCAAAAAACAGTTGATCAGCTGTTTTACAAAGCTGGTGAAGTAGTCACTTACCACATACGCATTGATAACGACGGCGATGGATATGCAAACGATGCGACTGTTATTGATGATATTGCTGCACTCGGTCTGTTTAAAAGCTGGACATTTTCCACCAAAACCGATGGTGTAGGCTCGCGTGTGGTTAACCCGCTCGTTGATAACCAAAACATCAATAATCGTGTCGATATTGCACCTGGCGGCTTTGTTGAGATAGCCATCAAAGGCATTGTGGTAGATGATATTTCTGCATTAAACGTAGTTACCAATACCGTTGAAGTTCATGATCCTCAGACGGGTCGTGATTTTGATAGTTCAGCGCAAATTGATAAAAATCCATCAACGGTTAGTTTTAACGTCACCAAGGATGGCGATGGTATTTATTTTACGCCGGGGGCGATATATACCTATACCATCGGCCTTAGGAATGATTCAGACAAGGATATTGAACACCTTGAACTTTCAGATAATCTAGCTGACATTAACGTGAGATTAGTTAACGATCAAGGTGGAACCCATACCGATATTGATGGCACACCTTTTTCTCGGTGGCGTTACAAAATTAATAATAACCCATGGCAGAATTGGATGACGGAAAATATTGTTTTGTCTGATTTTGTTATGAAAAGCAAAGAGGAAAACACATTAACCATTGAAGTAGATGTGAAGGATACCGTCGTATCAAATAAAATTCGTAATGAAGTCACTGTGGAGAAAGTGAATTTGTCAGGCAACAATAACGAACGTGTTGGCTCGGCAGTTTATGAAACCTTACGTACCAATACCGGCGGGAGAGTCGATAGAGAAGTCAAACCTGAGCTTTATAAACCGGGTGATACGGTCACTTATACCATTACAGCCTCATCAAAAACCGGGTATTACAATAATGTCTCTATCGCGGATGAAATAAGTAAAATTCAGGTGAAAACCCTCGATGGATCATTCAAACAACCTTTCAATGATCAATGGACCGTCGCTGTTAAAAAGAATGATACACATAATGGTGGAACGACAGATGGATTGCCGCCCGATACAGGCACAGCGGAAGATAATAAAGACTTATCGGTTGTTATTGATGTAGGTGCGAATGACTCGGTTATCTATACTATCAAGGGCGTTGTGCGTGATGATGCAATAGGGGTGATAGACAATGATTCGCTTGAGGTTAAACCCTATCTGCCAAATATGACGTATAACAAAACAACGCTTGAGACCAATTATCTGCCGGGGCAAGTGCTTACCTATGAATTAACGGTAAACAATACAGGTAAAGTGCACATTAATGACTTGCCAGTGCAGGATATTTTGAGTGCGGTTAAAACCGAGGATGTGAATGGGAAGTCGATCCCCGCATTTTCGAGTTGGACAATATCGGCGACGACTGCCCCCATAGCTACTGACCCAGCAACAGGTGCAAAACCGGCATATGAAGCGTTATATAATGCGGGTAGCTTCTCTGCAGATAAAGACCTCGATGTGAAGGCAGATATTCCTATTGGCGGTAGCATTACGTGGCAAATTGCCGCCGTAGTGAGCAATGCCGCAGCAGGCGACATAACCAATACCTCGATCATTGATACGAATACGACCAGTGTGACAACCCACCCGGAAGTGGCTCGGTACAAAATAACGAAAACAGTCACAGGGGTTTATGACCAAAGTATGCAGCCGCTAGCGGATGGCCTGTATACACCGTGGGGATACATTGCATTTACATTAAGGCTAGATTGGGTCAGTGGCGCAAATCTGGTTAATTTGCCTGTAAAGGATAAATTAAAGGCTATTCAAACGGATTGGTTTGATGGCACTAAGGGTAAAGCGTTTGATAGCTGGACGATTTCAACGGCAGTCGATACCGGAGGTATTTCCAGTGCTGGCACTGTTAAAAATAATGAAAACATTGATACATCAGCCATTGTCGGTGTGAATGGTTTTGTTGAATATAAAATCACGGCCAGGATTACAGAACAAGCCGTGGGCGACATCAGTAATACCGCAACAGTCGATAATCTTAAGGCGGTTAGTGATACCGTTAAGATGGCTAAAGCCGACCTTGAAATTAGCAAGAAAGCCTATAAAAACAGTAGCTTTGAAGCGGTTAAAGATCGCTATAGTCCCGGCGATTCTTTTGCTTACCAAATTACTCTAAAAAACAATGGCAAAGGCACCTATTATAATCAGAGAGTAAAAGACCGTATATCAAAGGTTAAAGTAGAAATAGCCGAAACGGCGAAAACAGCAGGCAAGAAACCCAAAGCCCCGGCATTTGTGGATTGGACGGTTGATGAAACCCATACAAGTGGGCCTGTCACTAACGCTGGCGGCTTTAAAGGCGGTAATAAGGTCGATATCAATACGGTCATAGATATTTCCCCAGGTGGCAGTATCACTTTCACCATTATTGATGCCACCATTAGAGATAATGCGCTTGGGATTATAAAAAACAGGGTCTCATCGGGGAGAGACGAGGCCACATCAAAACTCTTCCCCAATCCTGGTATTGCAGATGTCAAAAAAAGCATTGTTTCAGTCGGCGCTAAATCCTATCTTTCCGGGTCGACTTTTTATCGCCCTGGCGATACCGTTGTTTATCAGTTTGTAGTGACTAACCCTTTTAATACGTGGCGAAATGATCTGACGATTGTTGATAAGTTAAGTGAGGTTATGACCACGCTAAGTGATGGCTCTGTGGATTCGGCCTTTGCCAGTTGGACGGTGACATCAAAAGCAGAAAAGGCCGACGGCTCAGCGGGCATTACTTATATTCCCTCCGTGTCTGATACCACCGATATCAATATTGAAGTGGATTTAGCGCCGCAGGAGACGTTAACGTTTACAATCAATGCCGTTGTTAAACCCAATGCAATGGGTGAGATTCAAGGCAATGCTGTGCAGGTAGGTGATGTCCCATCAAGAACTGACCCCATTAAACCCGCACCGGGCTTGATTAACTTTATAAAAACCACTGTATCCAGCACCACAGGCAATATAAAAACCTATGCAAATAACGGGGATGTTGAGTATTCAGTGGTGGTAAAAAATGTTGGAGAGGGATTTGTTCAAGGGGTAACGATCAAGGATATTCTAAGTACACAAGAATCCACTAAAGGACAGCTTGTTTACAGCAACTATAACGTTGAACCAGTTAAGCCTTTACCTGTTCAATCCTATATATCGGGTAAGTATTCTGGCGCTGTTGATTTAGATGCCATAGCAAATATAGCGCCGGGTGAAGCCTACCGCTTTAGCATCACAGGTAAGATAAACCCTGATGTGCAGGGCAGGATTTCAAATCATTTGGTTGTTAATGATAAGGATACGTCAGTGGTATTATTTCCAGAAACAGCCCAGTGGGTGAGTGAGAAAGCAGCAGACAGTTATGTTTATTCGCCAGGAGGCACAGTCACATTTACGCTCAAAGTAACCAATCATTCGGATAGTATTGGTACAACCACCGTTATCGATAAGTTGAGCGAGATTAAAGTCGCAACAGTTGATGGAACCACACAACCCGCATTTACAAGTATTTCAGCTAGTTATGAAATCACAGGCGATAAAGATCATAGTTTAGTTACGACCCCAATCATCGCCGGTAATAACCTGAATACGACGATTACCTTGGCTGGAAATTTAGACCCCGATCCAACCACACCGCCCCAATTCACCTCGGTGATCTTTACAATCACGGCAACGGTCAGGGCTGATGCTGTGGGGGATATTATGAATACCGCTCAGGTCGATGGCGAAGATATTAGTTTACCAAAGGTCATTAAGCCATCCCCTTCGGCGATAAATATTACAAAAGTACCCAGCAAAACGCCTGCGGTTTATACACCGGGAGAAACCATTGGTTTTGATGTGGAGATAACAAATTCCGGGAAAGGCTATTCGCAAGATTTACATTTTGAAGACCTATTGGCAGATATCACATCAAGCGTTGCTGGAGAGATTTTTGACAAGAAGCAAGTCATACTGGCATGGACGACTGCAAAATCAACGTTTTCATCTCCCGAAAGTTATGGCATCGAAGGCAAGGAAATCAACAATGACAAAGGGTATTTCAATGACTACGTCATAGCGCCCGGAGGTATCGTGCGTATTCATTTAGAAGGTCAGGTTATTGATACAACCATGGGCGATGTGACCAATAAAGCTCAATGGAGTGAAGCGGCCTCAGGTTTATCGGGTTTTGTCGAAGCCACCTATAATCCCTCTGAGTCGAATGTTACTTTGACGAAAAGTGCCTTGTCTGATAGCTATCAAGCAGGGCAACCCGTTACCTTTATTGTTGCCTTGGCAAACGCTGGTGACGGCTGGGCAGCTAGAGTGGCTTTAAGTGATGAACTCTCACTTATTCAAACGCAATCGTTAGGTGGCGAGTTGATTCCAGCGTTTAAGCCGGATTCACTGACAGTGACGACTGACAGCAATCCAGATTACGATGAAACATTTGTATCGGGTAATGTCTTTATTACCGTAGTAGATATCCCCCCAAAAACGACCGTGACTTATCAGTTGACCGCGACAGTCGCCGTCGAAGCCATTGGCGATATTACCAACACAGCGGAATCGGGTTCTCAATCGGCGAAAAAAACCATAACACCTGATCAGGGCACGCCTGAGCTGACGAAAACGGCATTATCTCCATTTTATATGTTGGATAAGCCCACAGGCTTTGATGTGACGGTTACGAACAAAGGTAACGGCAGCATAAACGATCTGGTATTAAAAGATGCTATCTCAGCGATGCGTGTACTGACAATGGATGGGTCAAAACAGCAACCTTTTACTTCGTGGACAATTAAAATCCAGACAACACAGGGTCAGGTCAATGTAATAGATAATCATACAGATAAAGATTTCAAACCCCTCGTTAATGAGGATCTTGATGTCACCATTGATATGTTAAAAGGCAGTGCAGTAACCTTTCGTATTGAGGGTGACATTAACGACCAGATTGTCAACCGAATCGTTAATACCGCAACACAAACCTTTGATTCTGTGGATACCTCAGAAATCGCAATGATTTTTCCACAGCTATCTTCTGTTGGCGTGGTCAAAACATCGGATACACCAACCTATCGGCCAAGTAAGCCGCTGAGTTTTACCATAACGATTGCAAATACGTCTAAGGTGAATATCTATCAAAAAGATCTTGTGGATGATCTTGAAAAAGTCATGGTCAGGCTTGCCGATGGGTCAGAAGGGCCTGCGTTTGTCACCGGTTCAACGTCGCTAACAACAAAAGACATTCCCGCCACAAGTACAGCCAACAAGATTGATGACAATACATGGCAGTTGACTATACCGCCTGGCGATACACTAACCTTTAACGCCAGCGGGATTGTTGTTGATCATGCTGTTGGCCTAATTACCAACGCGGGGACTTTTGATGGCAATGAATTTCATAGTAATGCCGTCCCACGTGAAACGCCAAAGATCAAAGGCGAATTTACCGTAGAAGAGGCTTATTACGTTGCGGGCAATCCGTTGACATATCATTTAACGCTAACGAATGAAAGTGATTTCGATGCGCATGATGTGGCATTGGAGACAAAGTTTACCGCATCAACTGGCGATTACATTACCGGCGGTAAAGGTAATGCGTTTGATAGCGGGACGATCACTGCGGAGACGGATGAATCTGGAGAATCTCACCCAGGATCGTTTGAAGATAATAAAGACATAAAAACATTGCTAAGTATTTCAGCGAATAAAGGCTTCGTGAAATACACCATAAAACCCTTGGTCGATATCAATATGGTGACGCCTATTTCAGTCGATGCGTATTTTTCATTTGGTTTCGATTCGGTCAGAAGTCAGCAGGTTGACTCCGAAAAAAAACCTAACGCGGAACATTTGGCTGTATTGAATGTACCCCCCATTAATGGAGATATGGAAATAAAGAAAACACCCGATAAATTATCTTATGGCCAAGACGATACGGCGGTTATTTATACATTAACAGCGACTAATCCAAGTCAAGCCAATCTCGTTGATATGATACTCAAGGATGATCTGTCAACGATAAAAACAAGCAAAGGGAAGCCTGTATTTAAAAGCTGGACGTTTGATGCGTATGAAACCATTGGCGGTGTTGAGTCACGATTGCCAGAGGATCAACAACCCAAGCCCAACATGGATTTAGCATTCTCGTGGAATTATGAAAACTACAAACGTAATAGTATTCGTATCGAGGTGAATGCCGTCTTGGGTTCGGATATTCAAGAACCTGTGACCAATACCGCTCAGGTGATTGATGGTTCCAGTGGGCAAACCATTGCGCAAGCGGATGCCAAAACGTTCATTGATAAAAAGTCGTTGAATGAAGGGCAGTTGCTTGTTAGCAAGCGTGCCATGCAGCCTGAAATCAAGCCCGGAGGCCTTGTTGAATATGAAGTGATTATTGATAATCCCCAGGATACGACGTTTGAAAACTTTGCGCTGGTGGATAAATACCCCGCAGGCTTTCGCTATGTCAAAGGGTCTTCAATGATTAGTTATGACCGAGGAGCAGGTTTTAAAACCAATGTGCCGTTCGAGCCTGTTGTGAGCCAAGTGTTAACCTTTAGCCCGATGACATTGGAGGCATTCCAAAAGTGTCGGCTGCGTTATGTATTGAAATCAACCATCGCTACCCCGCATGGCAGCTATAAAAATACGGCAGAAGCCTTCGGTGAACCGGGCTCTGTCTCCAATAAAAGTTCGGCCATTGTGACTATTATGGGCGATAAATTATTTGATACCGGTAGCATCATTGGCAAAGTATTTGTTGATCATAAAGGCAATGGGTTGCAATCAGATGCCACTGCGCGTCAAATCAAAATAAAAGTCGCCGTTCCGGCAACTGATTATATCCCCCAATCAACACAATTAAAGACCGGCGGCCAATATCTCCCCATACCTGATGGCAAACAACCGGCCATAACCCAAGGAATTGTGGTTGATAGGCTTTGGGGTAATAGTCATCATCAACAAGATCCGCTCTCCCGACAGGCAAGTATGCGATTTAAAACCAAAAAAGACGGTAATTATCCGCTGGAAATTACATCAAAATCGGGGACGACTATTCGATCCGCAACCTCAGGTGATAAATTAATAAAAACAGCACCAAAGGATGCACGGAGCAATGAAAACCTGCAGGTCACCAAAAAACTCTATCAACAAAACAACCAGTATTTACATGAAATATTGATAGAAAATATAGGGCTTCAGGATGAAGGTATTCCCGGTGTGCGTTTAATTACCGCAGAAGGCTTTAAGCTGACAACCGATGAGTTTGGCCGCTTTCATGTGCCAGATCAGTGGGTGTTGGATGCAAAAGGCAAAAACTTTGTTATTAAAGTGGATGAAGATTCATTACCGAGCGGTATGAAAGTCATCAGTGAAAACCCCAAGGTAAAAAGAATAACACCGCACCAGCTCAATCGTTTCAATTTTAGTGTGCAATAGTGCGATGGCGTGTTTCTATAATCGATAATTAAATGCCCCGTTAATATTGAAACCTGCCTCGGGCAGCCCATAAAGCTTGCGCGGGTGAATGTCTTGGTAACCTTAGAGTTGAAGAAAACCGTTGAGCGTATAATCTGCCTATTGCTCGCCTTTTACCAGTGTCAGTAGTTCAAACTCTTGCTGTGCAGTCTTGGCAATCAGTTGATTCCTACTGTAAAGCAAAAAATAAAGCACTCCGACAAGATATAAAATCATGGTGTAATTGAATGCTCTGGGGTCAAACGCATATACTCCACTTAGGGCAATCAGCACCAAAATAAATGCAAGTGCCGACGTAAACATTCCCCCAGGGGTTTTATAAGGTCGCAACAGATCAGGATATTTGATGCGCAATAAAATATGACTCAACGCAATCAACGCATAAGAAATTGCAGCACCCACAACAGCCATCGCCAGAATCAAGTCCCCTTCGCCACCTATCGAAGCCATAAAACCAAATATACCTGGAATAATCAGCGCCCAGGTCGGCACCTTTCGACGACTGGTTAGGGACAAGAATACCGGCAAATACCCCGCGCGGGATAAAGCAAATACCAAACGGCTATAACCATAAATAATAGAAAAAAATGACGCGACCAAACCTGCCAGTGCAAGCACATTAACCACGACAGCCAAATGGTGACTGCCGCAAACATTGAGCGCATCAACCAAAGGAATACTTGATTTACCCGTGGCTGAGGCGCCTGCAGTACCGGCACATAAGACCACAACAATCGTACCCGTTAACAACAAAAAAAGCATCGCACCTATAATCCCGCGAGGCACATCTTTTGCTGGTTCAACCGCTTCTTCTGCTGCCAGAGGAACCCCTTCAACGGCCAAAAATAACCACATGGCAAACGGAAGGGACGCCCAAACGCCGTACCACCCCATAGGCATAAAGGTTGAAGCGCCTGCGGCATCCGTTACCGCAATATCAAATAGCAGGCTCGACTTAAATTCACTCATTAAGGCTACCGCTGTCGCCAGTATGGCAAAGACAGCTAAACCCGTAATCACCATCATGAACTTAAGCGCTTCACCAACGCCAATTAAGTGAATGCCTATAAAAAATGCATAGAAAAGCGCATAAACCCAAACACCGTTAATACCAGTTAATGCCTCTACGGCTGCACCGATAAAGATCACAATAGCAGCGGGAGCCAAGGCGTATTCGATCAAAATCGCCAAGCCCGTTAAATAGCCGCCGATCGGTCCCATCGCCTGCCGTGCAAAACTATAGCCACCACCGGCTGTGGGTATGGCTGCCGACATTTCTGCCATGGATAAAACCAACGCAAAATACATCAAGGCCATCAATATTGCAGCAATGACAAAACCACCCCAACCGGCTTCTGCGATACCAAAATTCCAACCGGCAAAGTCACCGGATATCACATACGAAATACCCAGACCTGACAATAACAGCCAGCCAGCACTGCCCTTCTTTAACTGCCTTTTATCTAGGTAATCCTGTTTAATGGTTATTTCTGGCACAGAAATACCTTTTCATTGACACTAAGGATATCCGAAGCTATAGGCTGATCAGACACCATATAAACAACATAGTTCATAGATAATAAGCTGGTATAGAGGCTACGATCAAATAATCTTTTGATCAGGTGCATGTATCCGCCTTGTGTGTTTTTGTGTAGTATTGATTCACATCCCTCGACAAGCTAAGAGTGAGCAGGATTCGATAAGCTCAAAATGAATCAACTTATCTTTTCATTGTCATACGCTTTTTAAGAGTGCTTATTAAGGCGGCACATGAAGAAATCAAGGCTTTTAGTTTATAGTCTATTGGCTCTTAGCTTTCCTGCATTTGCAATGATTGAATCGGCTAAATCCGGGAGTGGCAGTCAAAGTACGAAACCTCAGAGTAGCTCATCTAAATCTTTGACTAGCCAAAACCCTCCAGAACCTCTATATCTGAATAGCGTAATTTTATCTATAATAGATGCCTGTAAAAAATATCTAAATACAAAACCAGATGGTTGTAGCGGGAACCCCGACCAACTAATAAGTTTGACGTTGGAACTGGAAAATGAAGATGAAAACAAAATATTCCCATATCCAGCAGAACTGAAGCCTGCTGGTATACAATTTTTCGCAAGTCTTTATTTTGCCGAAGACAGTAACCCTGAAGATCCTGCATTTGAAGAAATAAATAGGTTCGCCAAAAAGGTTTCTTTTTCTATTTTAAAAAAACATAGAAAAAGAAAAACATGAGAAAAACGTTTGCGAACAACCAGAATAAGAAAGTGCACTTAAATATAAGCTATAATTTTCAAGCCTAAGAATTAACAAGTATTCTCCTTAAGCAATCGATTCAGGCTATTAGCGAATTATTTTGCATTAGTTTGGTCAAAAAATTTTTAATTCACTTTTATACATTTTTGATGAAACTCATATCTTGCTTTATTTATATTCTTATCGCCGCTAGTTACCATGCGCATTCGGTACCCACTAAATTCAAATATGATAAATAAGGAGATGTTTCCACGATGTACGATTTATGAAGATGCAAATAACATCGAACGAGATCTAACTCCAAGAGAACAACTAATAAAAAATATTTTATATCTATGCCAAATGGCTACCTCTAAAAAAACAGACAAAGATGGTTATAGGATAGACCCCGAAGGTGCATTAATATCTATCAATATACCTTTTGAATGCACGCCCCAATTAGATACAAGTGTAACCTTCGTCAAAACCATCAGTCGATTAATCGAATACAAAACAGCAGAAAAAATATCGAGCTTTAATTTAAATGAAAAATCTGACGAAAATAAATTCGCATTCACCTTACTGACATATCTAACTTCTTCAATAGAAAATGAAGTTGAACAGCTTGAGTTTTTAGACTTATCTCGACTAACAGAGGCACTTCAAGAGCAACCTACTACTCTATTTAGATTCCCGTCGATTAGTAACCTATGAGCTTTCATTAAAAAATTAGCAAATACACTGCCTGGTTTTTTCTCGCTATTAAAATACAGCGATTTAATGCTTCGCCAGATTGATCTCATCTTCAATAATGAAGCTATAGTTTTCTTCGTATTCAACGATGATATCAACAAGATCCTTT
>CAKMZU010000005.1:20055-27906 GCA_929200485.1 uncultured Gammaproteobacteria bacterium
GCAATTTTGTTGATGCATTGATGGTTGTCTATTTCGTTATATTCAGTACAATTTTTCTCATCAAAAAACAGTAATTCGCTCTTTGATTCAGATCTCTTGATATAATACCTATGTACTATATCTCCCTCAGGAACGGTTAAGTTATTAGCATTGGATAGTAAATAGATATAACTTACAGGGTAATCAGCATCTTCTCGTAATCCATGCGCTAACGCATAGGTTTGTAATATTTTCTCAGGGTCATGTCTTTCTAACCATGAAACGACACCTACTGTAATATCGCTAAGCTCCTTGTCTAAATAGTGATTGCTGCTCCGAGCCGAAGGCGCTTCTGAAAGATTGAAAAAAGCATTCTCAATATCTGCTATCTGTGTCTTAAGTTTATCGAGTTCGAGTGATAATTTTTTTATCGTCCGATTGCTATGCATGTTATGTTTACTTTGCTGTTTATGTTCAGTGTTTCTTTTCATGCAAACCTCAGTATTAAGACAAAAGCAAATTATCAATTATTCAATAGGTTTTAGCTGACTGCTATGTATTACTGAATGCATTATTTTTTGCATAGCGTTAACGCCTATCTATCGATAAGCTCAGGGTAAAATTTCGAATCTTGTATAAATATTTATACAGCTAACATCTACGTCATATCATATTTATTTGACTGGTTAGTTTTATCTAACATGAGACAACTAAATCATTATTTAGTTTAGGGGAAGAGGTATGATGATTTCTAAATATGAGTTAATAGCACCCTTCGACTAGCTCAGGGTGGGCGGTTAAAGGGTTAGCCCAAGTTAAGCGGGGTTAAAGAACTCGGTGCTAAAATACTCACTCAAGATGAGAGAGGCCAAAGGGCTAGCTCTGAGTGACTGGCAGTGAACCAACCTCATGGAAACCGATTATATTCTCTCTCCTTCACCCTGAGCCCTGAGCTAGTCGAAGGGGGGAATGATGCAAGTATTACCTGCACCTTCCTCAGCCTACCTTTTTCTTGGTATTTTGCTTCCAGTCGTATTGGTATCAGGATTGATGATAGGCTTGGGAGCCACAGATGGCGGAACTGTAGCTTTAATCGTATCAACGGCTGCTTGATTTCTCTTAGAAAGCACACTATTCAATTCACCAATAAGGCCTGCATTGGATTTTACTGTTGGCGTACTACTGACTGCAGATACGGGTCTTAATATTTTCTGTTTTTGAATTTCAGTTAGCAGGTTGGCCTGTAAACGTCTTGCATTTTTGTTGTTAGCATTTTCTTCTGGCAAAGGTGGTGGAGGTGGAGGCGGAGGAATAACCCCCGGAGCCAATGCTGCAACATACGTCTTCCCCGTTTGCGCAAAAGAAGACTCTGCACTCGCTAAGGATTTTATTCTCTCTGACTCCGGGGTATTCTCAACCGAGGCCGGTATGACAGCAATTTTACCCGCATTGATTCGCGCATTTAACTCATCTACAAATGAATTATATTTTTTAGCTCCCGCATCAGCGATATCAAGCTTATTCACTTTGGATTTTTCCTGGGTATTCGCTACCGCTGAGTTGCCGCTGTTTTTTGCAAACCTTGATTTCAATTCTGCTAATACAGCGTCCATCCCTGTTTGATGTGTATTTATTTTATTATACAGTCCAACACTTGCTGCCGTAAGTTTGCCGTCAGGCTGGACTACCGTTTTTAATGTGGGCTTCCATGTCTTGGTGTCTGCATCATAATAATTTCCTAACGAAACCTGTGTTCGCCATGTTTCAAACTCACCAATAAACGTCAATGACTTACTGAACTGTGCCTCCGTCATTTTGGATATAAATGGATTCAACTCTGCAATCGTTGCCTTCTCACCACCGCCATGCTTATTGCTAAAAATACCCTGTGCTCTGTTTATTCTATCCTCTCCCGGCAATAGAGGAGGTGGTGGCGGAGGTGGTGGTGCTGATGCACCAGGTCTTGGCGGTAATGGCGGCGCTGTCCGCTTATTGTTTATACTATTATCAATGAAAGTGGCTGCTGCTTTTAAACCATCACCTGGTACGCCAGTCGACAATCCACTCATACTTTTTAACGAATTATTTAGCGCTTTAACATTTTGCCCATTGAGAACATTCTTGGAAGCGTCGAGATAGCCTTCTTGATCAAGTTGATTGTTTACAACAACCTGATTTCCCTTTTTCGTTTGACTGGTAGAAAACTGTAAAACCGCTTTAGAATTTAATGTATTGACTCGCTTAGTCAGATCAGTGGTATCACTTTTAAATCTTACTTTTTTGGGGCTAGCGCTAATGGCGCTGACGCCCGATGCCTGATTTCTTTTCTTCAAGATTCCCTTTGCAGGTGCTGGTGCTATATCAATGGTATTTGTATTGGTTTGAACTCTCGTGCTGTGCTTCAATTGTCTTTTAAAGTTTTCATTAACCGCACTGACCTTTTTTTTGCGGAATTCAAATAAAATCCCCTTTAACAGCGGATGCTCCAGCATTCCTTTAAGTGCCACATCGTTTTCGGCTGCGTCATCCGATTCCGTTGCATTATCGAGCGAGTCTTGCGGATATAAGATAACAACTGTGAGCTTGTCACTGATCACAAAGGTATCATCACGCATCTCGCCATCACCAGTAAAACGGACGACACGCCCGCCTTTATCGCTCTTATCCTCTAGAACTTTTATAAAAGGTGAGGTCGAAATAAACTGCGCCACCAAATTGGGATCGTGAATAAATACAGAATCACCCCCCTCATCTGTAGTAAGCGTGTCAATTTCGCCACGGCGAATCTCAATGATCTTATAATTGCCCTTTGTAGTTTTAGTCAACTCGATGGTTTTGATCTTATCTTTATTGCTGCATGGATTGCTGTCGTTATCTTCAACGACATTGATAAACGCATTACAAGGTAAACTTTCACTTAAATCCACACGATATGATCCGCTAAGTTCTTCTATTAACTTGACACCCATCATATCGACAGGCGCATTAATCACTGAACTTTGTACGTCAATAATTTTTGCGTTTTCATTTTTTCTACTGTCGAGTTTTTGAATGACATCGACCGAGCCTTGATATTCATCGCTGAGAAGAACGACTATGCTACCCTCAGCCAAATCAGAAAATTTCCCTTCGATCACCTGATTAAATTCCCTGCCGCCGAGATGCGAATAATCATCCAGTGTTAAATCAAGTTTTTGTCCTGCTATGGTTACCTCTTGATCAGTGGCCTTGGTAACAATACCTTCGAAGCGTGTTTTCTCGTCATTATCCGTTACTGAAAACAGGTGACCTTTGGATAGTTTGTAATGGTATCCTGACGCATCAATAGTCATCTCGCCAGTTAAGTCGACATAATAAGTATCGTCAACGTCACTCAAGTCACTGATCATTGAACCGTCCAGAGTGATCTCAGTATTTTCGAAAAGGGAATAATCCGTGACAAAGAGCCTCTCCTGTGGATTACCCAAAGCCATCAAATTCTCTTGCCCCAACGCCATATTGATATATTGAAAATCTTTAAATGCCAAAGTAAAGGGTTTTACAAACCCATCTTCTCCAGGCAAGGATTGAATAGCAAACGATGGCGAAAAGACGGCATACTCTCTGTCACCATCGTCAGATTGAAGCGCATCGACATTGACCGTCATATCCATATCAACATCAATATTGATAATGTTTAAATCATCCGTATCAAACTTTATCTCATTGATGGATTTAGTTTGAACAATGACAGGTAATGTTTGAATAGGCAGCCCATCAGGATTTGTATTATCTTCGTGAGAAAACAGTGAAAAAAAGCTATCAACCAGTTTTATCTCTTTACCGAGTATGGTTATTTCACTTCGTGATCCTGAAAACGCGATTTCGATCTTTTCTAACTTTCCGGCAGGCACCTTATAAATGCCATGATAAAGATAGTTGTCTTCTTCATTGTTAGTAAGGTCTATACCAACAGCACTATCCAGATATAAATCCGAAGCGATAACCTTATTATAAAGAGATTGGCGATAGATTTGGTCGTCGACACTGACCTCAACAACAATATCGTTGATACCCAATTTAAATAGTGGGTATTGTCTTAAACGCGCATTCGAGGAAGAGAAGGTCAGCAATATATGACTATGATCAACAGGCTCCTCACCAAAGAGTGCCTTAAGCTCAAGCGCTTCTATTGTGTCTTTAAAGGTATCACTAGATTGCGGTTCATCTGCTTTCTCACTACTACACGCCGCAATAAATACAACAATACCGATATAGAATAATTGTTTAATCGTCATTGCTATGCCTATAAGTGCCATCGTTTAATTATAGGTCAACAATCTATAGCTCACAGAGATTCCTGCTTAACTCTCCCCCGTCTAAAATTGATGATTTAATCCATCTGGTTCAGACCAACTGCATCCATCTAATGACGTCTGATCAGGTTAATATTGGCGGCACTGAAACCCGCTTGATCCAAGATTTTCATATAACGCAAATCGCGAGAGAAAAATAAAGGTTCGGAGTCTATGATACTAAAATCCTTGATTTTTCAATAAACTTTGTCATAAATTTAGATTGACCCTCTCTAACATACGCCATACTTTTTACCTCTACCAATGGTAGAAAAATATTTTTTAAATTTCTATTCCCCACTCTCGAACTATTAATATAAATCGAAATCTATATCTCTGGGTTTATACACAACTATAGGTATTTAAAACATGAGACTATTTACATTTATTGGTATTAGTATTTTATTCACTATGTTTAATTATTTACATGCAGGAGTATTTGACGATTCTCTTGAGTTAAGCGAAGAAGCGAAAATGGTAATCAAGGATAATATTGACGATGACAAAACATCTGGCTACAGCCCGGTTACTGAGGAGATTAAAAATTTCCTCGACAAAGCTGTTGAATTATTCAGAAAAGATACATCCAAGAAACTGGCAAGTTTCAAAGAGGGTAGCGATAAGAGTGAAGAATACCAAAAGCACAGAGAAAAAGTTAACAAGGGCGACACGCTAGCAAAGGAAGAGCACAAAGAATTTAATACTTTTTTAATGTCGGTATTCGAGGATAATAGTTCCGAAGAAATGCAAGAATATACAAAATTATACGAAGCGTTGGCAGCTAAAAATGAAGACGCAGTTAAGTTTTACAAAACTGCCACCGCTTCATCTGATGATATCATCACCGAAATACAAGGAATTGAGATAAATGATGAATACCCAGCGGACCAAGCAGTAAATGACACATTCAAATTTTTCCCATTCATGGTTCGATTTATGGCTGATGCCATATTAAAAAATCAGGAGCCAACGAAAACTGATTCGAGTGGCTCAGAGGAAGAAGCCCCGAGTGAAGTCACAAGTGAAGCCCCGAGTGAAGTCAAGAGTTAAGCCACCCAATGATATAACACTGGTCAAGCTTATCCATGCAAAAGGATTTGCATGGCAGATTAAAAAGAATCTGCATATTATTTTTTTCTTTACGGGTCACAACTACACCAACTTCTCGCGTACTTTTGATACTGCTAGAGGTGCTGCCAATAAAATCAAGAAGATCAGGGTTGCAGTAACTCTTGTTGGTTATAATTTTTTAACTACGATTGAGAAATCGAACAGACTAACACGTCCTTTTTTATCTTTTTTTAAAACGCATTCCATTTTGAAATTTATAAAAAATGTGACCGTAGATACATTAAAAATTAACTTGCATACCAATAGAAAAACCCCTGATACGAGGGTTCTGTTCAAAATACTGGTGATTATATTCACAATAGAACGCCAGCCATTTGGAATGGGTTTGTTTAAAGCCAAAGCCTAAATTAATGCCTGAATAATTTTGTAGGCCAGGGTAACCTTCTTCATTTTCAATCAACAGTTCATTGTGGATATAGCCTGTTAAAATGTAGGCGCTTAATCCTCTGTTATGCTTTCCCGGTGACTCCCAGCGAAAATTTAGCATCATGCTGTCCTGCAGTCTAACCGAGAGGTCATGCTGAGTCTCTTCACTAATTGACAACCCTCCGTAAGTAAACTCTATACCAACAGTCTCATAAAAATAACTCCCAATTCGCAGGCGACCATTGACGGGGTGAAATTGATCTTCATCGACTTTGATCATCGCGTATTGTGCATCAAGGCTTATATAAGGGCTAAAATGCCATGTTTCGGGAGAAGATAACGTGATTACGCTCAGTGGCAGCGATAAGAATAAATAACCAAGTGATTTCAAAAAAAACTCCAGTGCGACAAAAATTAATCCATTAATCAATGTCAATTATAATGTAATAATGGAGGCTTACCTGAAAAAATAATTTATTTAATTAAACACAAACTGATAGAAAAATGGTTATTGAATTATAGATGTGATTTACCTATAACATTTGGCGGGGTTTTAATTTATAAAAGCGGCATCACTTATCAAGTGACTATTGATCACTTTATTGATATATACACACTGTTGTGTAATTCAGGAGACCCTTCTGAAGGCCGCCCGAGAATTGCATTCAAGTATAACACTCATAAAGTTGAGGCAGAATTTTCAGCTCTCGGACAGGCTCATTTTATCTCAGCGATTAAATTTTTCATGAACTTTTTTATTTAAAAACAATCCTAAAAACACATTCTCTAAAAACACTATTTTAAAAATTATACATGAACCCCCTAAAAGTAATTTTATTTTCTCTTTTTTTCTTTCAATTTTCTCTTAATGCATTGCCTCCAGATGCCGATCAGAAAAATGGCACTAGCCTTGAGCTTACAGGAAAAAAACAGCTAAAAGAGCATTTGATCGATGCCTGTAACCTTAATGAAGAAAAAAAAATCACCTGTTTCTTCTTTTTCCGTACCGATGACAAGCCAACCAAACTTGTTAAAGAGTGCATCAATCAGTTCACATTACCAAAAGGCACCCCACCTTCAAAAACTCTTTCTATGTTTATTGACTCCCCCAGCGGTCAACGACTCCACAGAAAAGCCGCAGCAAAGGACTTATGGCCTATCGAGAGCATGATGAGAAATAAAGGGGTTGATATTAATGCTCAAAGCCAGAAAAGCGGCAATACACCGCTGATCAGCGCAGCACTAGCTAACAATTGGAAAATGGTGGATTCGCTACTCAAAGACGCACCTCCCAAGAGTGTAGCGGTGAAAGGCAAGAAGGGTCGTCATTTGCTTGACATTTTTTTCTGTCGAGAAGTGCAAAAATTGACCGGGGATACATTTTTCACAACATTGCTATCAAAAATACTAAAGAATGGCCGTGGGCATGGCAGCCCCGATCCTGAGACTGAATCATACATTAACAACGCCTTTATATTAATTGCCACACTAGCCGACGATAACCTTTTGAATATCGCATCGAGATCAATCCCTAATGACCAATATCATCCGCTAAAAAACCCGAAAACAGGAGAGACAATATTTATCAATACGGCCAGGGGCAAACCGGAAAAACCAAAGCTGATCTCTTATTTGCTTCAGCTTAAAAACAAAAAGGGAGACCCTCTTTTTGATCCGAATAAGGAATCAAGCAACGGATTAACCCCCCTGATGATAGCTTCTTCCTATGGCAATGTTGATACTGTGAAAGCGATGCTAAATGACAGAAGGATCAAAGATAAGATTAATCGAATGAATGGACAAAGACGTGGAGAATGGTCTGCTTTTACCTACGCTCAGTACAACGGATATAACCGCACGATGGAAATTCTACATGAAAATGGCGCCACTCCTAATTATGCCTCAATATCCAAACGTGAAGTGCAGCTGCAGCGAGAATTACAGGAGGCTCGCCGCACCGCCGGAAGTAGCTTTGCAACAGGCTTAGTTTTAGGGGGTGTAGCAGGCTTCGTTTCGGGGGGGGGGTTTGGGGGTTGATTCG
>CAKMZU010000006.1:0-2547 GCA_929200485.1 uncultured Gammaproteobacteria bacterium
TGCGTATTCTTGCTGACTTCGTGCTCAGCAAACAAGGCAAAAGTTTTCTCCATTATCGCCATTCCTCTCCGCCACAGGCCATATTCGGCATGATCAAAAAACGCCCAAATCCGTGAGCCAAAAATCAAAAACCCAGTAAATACAGGGCTTACAGCATGGACTTAGCGAGTGCGGTTTGTTGTATGTTTTGCTTAAGCGATATCCAAACACTATATTCACCTTGAAAACACCTTGTTTTGATTGTTTTTCGAGCATCTATTGGCTTGGTTTTAACTGAATGGTTTGAATTTTATTCAGGATTCCTTATATGCAACTCAGGTTAATTAATAATCATTTGTTTATGCCTCAGCTCTATTGGCAAAAATTCGGCTACGAAAAGTAAGTGGCACAGATTCTTGGTAACAGTATGCAATACTTATCATCTAATGCGCCTTATTCTGAATGCTATGATTCACATACTCTTTAGAGGGTGATTTAGCTCTGGCCAGGGTGATTGGAACATCTGTTCAATCAAGGCTTTTGGTACATCTGTAACCTTTAAATAGCGCCAATGTGGCGTTTTGTCTTTATCAATCAGTAACGCCCGAACGCCTTCAGAAAAATCACCTAGCGCACAACAATTCACGCTCAAACCTAGCTCAAATTTAAACACATCAGCCAGACTTAACTTTGTTCCCATCTGAGCTTGTCGATAAATAAGATGCCAGCTAATAGGACTACCGGACAGAAAGGTCTTTATCGGACGAGCAAGCCAGCTCCCACAAAATTCGCTCACTTTTACTCTCTCAACGATCTCATCTAACGAACCTGCCATCAGATATGAAATCAAGGTCTGTTGGGATGCTAATTGAGAGTCGGGTATTGAGACCAATGCCTTTTGCTCAAGTTGATTAAGTGCATGTGTGAGTAAATCATGATTAGTATTGACATCATTACTCCATGACAAGGCTGCCAGATGATCTAACATCGACTCCTTGTCATCACTATTAAGATAATGGTTGCCAATCCCAACAAACCTTGCATCACCGGCATTCATGTTGTAAGCGGTTAAGCCAAGAAATAGCCCAGTATCGCCTGGCATACGATTTAAGAAATAGGTGCCGCCAACATCAGGATAAAGCCCAATGGTAACCTCAGGCATCGCGATTCGAGAATTTTCGGTAAGTACTCTATGACTTGCACCGGCCATCAAACCAAGACCGCCTCCCATGACAATGCCATCGCCCCATATCATCACGGGCTTACCGAAACGGTGCAACAAATAATCGAGTCGATACTCATTTTCAAAAAAATCAACGGCGTCTTGGGTTAATTTTCCAGGGATTTTAATCGAAGCATGGTGGATAGCACGAACATCTCCTCCTGCACAGAAGCCTTTTTCACCGGCGCCATCAATTATCACTAGTGCGATTCTATCGTCATTCTGCCAAGCCTTTAGCTGTGCAGTCATGGCGCACACCATCTCAAGATTAAGCGAGTTAATCGTCTTCTCGACATTGAGAGTCGCTACACCTATCTTTTTGCCGGAGGTGGTACCTAAAGTCTGGAATACAACAGGGTTAGGGTGAGCAACAGGATTATCTATTTGATTTATCATTGAATATTCATTTTATTAACAGTCAGATGCTTCAGGTAGTGCCATCATAGTTTGAGATTCAGCAATGCGTATGTCACATGCCAAAGCGACCTCTAGACCACCTCCCGTGGCATAGCCATTAATCGCGGCTATTGATACACCACGAAATTGACTCAATGTCTCGAAGGCATCCCCAAAGCTTTTAGCCATTGAAGCCGCAACCGCTTTGTCGCCATCAGCATTGAAGCAAAGTTTGACATGCTGTTAGGCTATCATAGCCATTTATTTTTGAAGAAAATATGATTAAAACAAGACTTTCATGAGTGTGCTTTTGTGTAATGTCTTGTATTGGATCTCTTATAGCTGCAGTACAGGCTGATAAATTCAACGGACAAGATTCTCTAAAAATAAACCTTTGATAAACAGTTTCTTGAAAACGCCATTTGTTTACAATTGATCATTTTTACCAGGAGGGCCTGTCGTGTTAATAGGATGAATGCTTATAAGTGAAATTTACTCAATGTTTTGATGTCACATTACTTTTGACCCTTCGCTCCAGGTGAAAGTGTATTTTGCTAGTGAGGAGACGGTATGCGCCTTATCAAAGAGAATAATGCATTGCTGTCAGTGATTAACCTGCTTTTTATTGTGTCGCTGAGCGTTACTGCTGAGAGCTACAAAGGCAGCCAGGCTTATAACCATGAGAAGCTATTTAAAGCACAGGTAAACACAGCGACAGGCACATTTAGTTTTTCCTATCCATTAATTGAAATATCTGGCATTCGTGAGCCCTTGAAGCTTCACCTTAATTATCATTTTAATGCAGTTGGCATGTTTGGATTGCCAACAGGCTGGCGTCTGGATTTGGATTTTATCTCGGATAAAACCGCGGAATTAGGTGGGAAGCAGTGGTTGATTGATGATTTATGGCATGATGAAACTGGGTATGCCTCAGGGCTGAAGTATTATAA
>CAKMZU010000006.1:2557-26071 GCA_929200485.1 uncultured Gammaproteobacteria bacterium
GGTAATCGGTTTGAGGATTTGGTTGAAGCCAGATCTATTCCTGGATTTCCATCAATGAGTTACCGATACAAAACCCAGCATAAAGATGGGAGTATTCAATACTTTTCGCATCAGGGCTTGATTGTTTTGCGTGTTGACCGTTTCGGTAATTCAATAAAATTCTTTTACGAAACGCCAATCAGAGAACTTGTGTCAGCGCGGCTAAATGAAATTGTGGATAATTATGGCAATAGATACCAATTCAATTATGAACCCAACACCATCATTATTGATTATCCAGATGGCCGAGAGCAGCGAATCTATTTTAACAAGCAAGGCGTCATGGAGATTGTTAACCCGCTTCGGCAAAGTTACCATCTAACGTATATATCAAGTGTTGGCAGGGATTTGCTTAGAACGATTGAATCGCCTGAAGGGTTGATGACCGAGCTTGGGTACGACAGTATTCCGTATAAAAAAGATGAGTCAATAAAACAGTTGCCAGTTGTCATTCATTTCAAACAATTTGATTTGGCAGATAAAAAAACACACCACGAAGTGAATTATCTTTATAGTAAAGGAAATAATTATACAGGTTACCCTCTGTATTCATTATCAGATGCATCAGATAGTTTGATTGAAAGCGATAATCAGGCTTATCGCTATTCGGTAGAAGTGTCCCGGGTCAATGATAAGCAGATTCATCATCAGGTATATAAATACAATTATCTTCATTTGCCTGTTGAAATACGTACATCAAATGAAGGGAAACCCCATACTAAAGTAACCTATGAGTATGATATTTCTCCGTTTAAATATAGCCGATCAACCAACTACGATAAGCCTGTTCGTGTAACAAAGTCTGTTTGGCATCCATCCAAATCATCTTATGTGCCAAGCGATCGGATCGAAACAACCTTTGATCTTTATGGTAACAAACTGATGGAGCTACAGTCAGTCTATAATCAGGACACAGGTGAATGGAGTAAGCTGAAACAAATAACAAAGAACTATTTTACGGATAACTTTAGTCTGATTTCAGAAAAAATAGAAGAAGATTTGTTAAAAGGGCGGGCAATCGCAAAGCATTATTATCTCGATTTATCGGGCAAGAACTTATCCAGAGAAGAGCAGCGTTTCAAGTTAGATGTGAAGGAAAAAGATTGGATTGACTGGCAGAAAGTCGACTATACCCATGATAACCATGGCCGACAGCGATCGATAACAACAAGTTGGTTAATGAACGCAAAGCCGGGCGTCCAGACAATTAACGAAACGAAAGCCTATGAGTTTGATAAGGATTCAGCACAATTGACCTTGATTAAGGTCAGTAATGCAGGCCGAGCAATTACACAGATTATGGATACACGTAATGATCGTCTGGTTAAATTTGTCTCCCCTGAAGGTGAAGTTACCCAGTATAAATATGATGCGCTCAATCGTGAAATTACTATGATAGACGCTCTGGGTAATCCCATAAAAACAACCTATGAGACCTACTGCCAAGACGGGAAAAATACTCAGTTGCATCAAAGCCCTCTAGGCGAAAAGCGGAGAACAACGCTTGATGCATCCAATCGGATTACCGAGCATCAAGATCAATACAAAGGACATTGGCGAACGCTACTTCGTCAATCGTATAACGCTTTTGGCAAAGTGATAAGCAAGACAAATAAAATAGGGCTGACTATCTCATCAACCTATGACGAGCAGGAACGGCTTATTCAAGCAATAGATATATGGAAAAATAAGTATGAAATACGTTATGACGATGAGACGTTAACGACAACCATTTCAATGAATGGTCAACGAAACCAGCTGAAAAGAAAGATTCCCTGGGAGCGAAAAGATATTCACGAGATCTATCCTTTTTTAAATAACGCATATGATAAGCCGGAACAATATGTGGGGACGCATTGGGTAAAAGATGGCTTCAATAAAACCATAGAGGCTGAGTCTTCTCTGGTAGATTTAACGAATAAAAACAAGTCTGAAACTGTCTTGGCAAGTTACCAGTATGATGCCCAAAATAACAGGGTTTTATCAAGGATAGAAACCTATGATGGCATCGTTCTCACGAAAACTTCTGAGTATGATTTATCAAATAAATTATTTACCTGGAGAAAAAATTATCACACGGCTAACCAACAGAGTACGCATGAAGGTTATCGCTATCATTATGATGCTGATGGATTATTATCCAAGGTTGAATCTCCACCCATTAACGGTGCTCATGAGGATATTTTTAACTACGGATACGATAAGAATGGGAGGGAAATCGAACGAACACTCCGAGATGGCAATAAAATATCTTATGAATATGATGAGCGTGGATTACTGGTTCAAAGAAGTTGGTGCCGCAATAATAGGCGTTATAGTATTAGGCACCATTTTGATGCAGATGGAAAACTAGTGACACTGGAAGACAATGATAACCAGTCGTTACACTACCGCTATTCAAATACGGGGCAGCTTATCGAGATGCTCTACCCTGATAATCAATCCTTATCTTTTGAACTGGATAAGTATGATCGAGTCATCCATCAAACCGATGCACATGGCATGGCACAACAATTCACCTATCTTCCTGATGATAAAGGTAAATTATCAGGTATTGCCTCAGGTAACTCTCACATCTGCTTTCATTACGGCAAGGATGACAATGGCTGTCAGGGCCAATTGATTAGTCGGCAGTTTGAAGGTGTAGGGACTGGGCTTACGCAATCGAATTATCACTACGATGCTTTCAGGCGCCTAAAGCGCTCAATGAGCATTAACCACGCATCGCAAAGAAGTTTTCATGTTGATTATAGCCATAACGCTTGGGGAGAGATGCATTCACAACGGCAGAAACTAACAACTAAAGATCAAGATGAATGGCTGTTAACGAATTATGAATATGATGGTTTGCGGCGATTGAATATGGAAAAGCAAGGTTACTCGAAGGAAGGGAAACCCTTTCAGCATTGGCATAATGCTTTTTTGTATGACGGGAATAATAACATCGTCTCTGAGACTAAATTAGATGTAAATGGGTGCTTGTCTAAGAAAACCTATCATTATAATGCACAGGATCAGTTGGAAAATATAACAATCGACGGTTCCGAGAACCGATTGCCTATCATTTATGATGCCAATGGCAGATTAATCAACGATCATTATGGCAATGTTTATTCTTATGATAACGCAGGCTACCTGCTAAGAATTTCCGATAAAAAGAGGTCAGAAACCTATTTACATTATTTGCCTAATGGATTTTTAGGTCAGAGCTTTCATCAAGGCGCGCATAGTGATTTTTATCCGAACGAATATCAACAGGTGACGACACTATACAAAGACAATCAATGGCATAGCTTGGTTCGAACGGATCAGAGTATTGTTGGTAGATCCAGCGATCGTGGTATGGATCAGCTGTTTAAAGCAAACCAAAGTACTGGTGCAATATTGGCGTTAAAAGAAGCGGGGAATACACGCTTCGATCTGTTGCAGTATGATGGCTATGGAAAGCAAACAGGCTTTTCGACAGGAGATAAGCGTCCCATTGAAAGTTTTGGCTGGAATCAAGAATTAACGGAAACAAACGTGGGGTTAATCTATTTACGGCATCGATTTTATCACCCTGATTTTCGACGATTTATTACAAGGGATAGTTTTGATGTCGATAATCGGTACGCTTATGCATCAGGCAATCCCGTGAATACACTGGATCCCACAGGGCATAACGAAGCCGTTAATTACAGTGTGGGTAGTGGGTTTGCTGTTTTGGGTGTCGTCGGAGCGATCTTTGCGGTTCCAACAGGCGGTGCGTCCTTGTCGTTATCCGCTGCAGCTGGCGTTGGCGCAGGGGTGACGACAGCGCTATCGGGTATCTCATTGATGGGATCACAGATGGCGTTGGATGCTGGAAATAAAGTCGCAGCAAAAGCGCTATCCATTACCAGTATAACTCTGGGTTCATTAGCGATGGCCCAAGGGGTGATCTCCCTTGCGCCCACTATCGGCAATCTGTTAACGCACGCAGGGGAATATCTCACTACATCAAGCGAGGTCATTAAAGAGTCAGCAGGCGCGGTAAGTACTACCGCTAACGTGACTGGCGAAGAAGAGATAGCGTCATCTGTCAGACTTGAAGTTGCAGGGACCGCAAACACAGGAACAGGCGCTGCCGCTGCAACATCGGCTGCGACAACAGCAGCCATAGGTGAGGAAATGGCAAGCCCAGCTGTTGAATTTCTCCATAGTGGTTTAGCTGAACACTCTGTTGGTACCATGATTGAACGACTAGGCGAATCGGGTGAAGGGAAAGTTACGCACTTTACATCGATGAATACGAATTTTCATAAGGTGGTTGTGCATCAACAGTCTACATGGCTAGCAAAGGTTAGAGATTTTCTCTTTAAGCGCATGGTAGGTGAAGACTTTGCTTATTATATGCGTCGAGATGGTGGTGGGGCTAAAATTCTCTACGCAGAAGACGAGCCGAATAAGTTGAAGATGTCTCAAGGCAAAGGATTATTTGAGTATTTTGGGTTGCCATCAGCGGAGACAATGGAAGGTTCAGCTTATTACAAGGCATCGCAAAGCTTCTGACAGGCAGGTTGCAGCTGTGTAGATGATGTAGTCAAATCTTGTGTATACAGACACATAAGTATTTTTATGCGTTGTTGATAATAATTGATATGATGCGCCAGTCAAAAATAATCAAGTCGCTTTGACGATCAAGAAATAAGGGCAAATAACAATAAGAGCCCGGGGGGGTATAACATGCGTGTAGTTCGCGCTAAACGCTGGATGAAATCCAGTCCGGCACTTTTTTGTGGTTTGCTTATAAGCTCAGTGCTGCAAGCTGAAGAATCTCAAAAAACATCCGATAAAACCATTGAGGAAATCGAAGTCATATCTGAAGCCAAAGAACCTGATACGGAGATGCGTGTGAAAACAGAACGTCTGTTAGGGGTTGCTGGCGCTGCCAATGACCCGTTGCAGGCGATCTATGCGCTACCGGGTGTGGTGCTATCATCAGGTGATGGTCCAGGCGGCGCAGAGCCTGTGATTCGAGGATCAGCCCCTCATGACAATGCGTATTATATTGATTTGATCCCGGCAACTTATCTTTTTCATATTTTTGGCAACAGTATATTCAATAAATACTTGATCAAATCCTTTGATTTGCATCCCGCCGCTTTTTCTGGGGAGTATAGCAATGCAACAGGCGGCATTATTGATGTAACGCTGCGTGATCCTCGCAATCAGGCGTTTACCACCAATCTGCATACAAGCATTTTAACAGCGGGTGTAATGGTTGAATCAGGCATAGGCGAAGATCATGCTTTTTACGCGTCTTATCGACGCAGTATGATGGATCAATTTTTAGAGGAAGGCGACGTAGGTAATGATGAACCTGGCTTCAGTGTAGATCAGCTGCCTATCTCAGATGACTATCAGTTAAAGTATCAGTGGGCAGTCAGTGATAATTCAACCCTTTCTTTTGTGGCGGCCGGTGCATCGGATTTATTAGGCGCAACCTTTGATGAGGGCAGTAATCTAGTAGAGCGTGATCCCGATTTTGCAGGCCCTGCTGAAATTAAAAAGCGTTTTGATAGTCAGGGGTTGATTTGGCAGTGGGGAGGAGAGGGAAAGTCTCTAACCACGGTATTTAGCCATATCACGGATAAGGAGGCATTTACCTATGGTGCGGATCAATATGAGAATACCACTGCAGACAGACTGATTAACCGCGTATTTTATGAGCAGCCATTAGCTGATGCGCATCGTTTGCGACTGGGTTTGAGTGTCGAAAATATCAATTATGATCTGGATTTTAATGCCAAGTACGTTCCCTGCACATCAGACGATCCTGATTGTTCAACGGTGGATGCAGAGTATTTAAGGGTTGATGATACCTTTACGATTTTAGCCTATGAGCTATTCGCTGAAGATCAATGGTTTTTTACTGATGACGCCACACTTAAGTTAGGTTTGAATTTCAGTAATGATGATTATTTGAATGAAGGTCGCATTGAGCCAAGACTTCGATTCGAATATCAGATCAGCGATGATTTTTTAACTTATGCAGCGGTTGGCCAATATTCTCAACTGCCTAAGTTGCGTGAAATGGTCGATGTGTTAGGTAATACTGAGCTGACAACGATTAAATCCAATCACAGTGTTTGGGGTATTGGGCGGACTTTTGGTAACGGTTGGCGCTGGAATACCGATGTGTATTACAAAACCATGCAGGATATTGTCATTTCAGCAGAACAGGACCCAAATGCCAATAACTTTGCCAATGGCGCTGAAGGCAAAGCCTATGGTATTGAATTTTTATTAAATAAAGCATTGACGGAACGCTGGTATGGCTGGGCATCATTAAGCCTTTCGACAACCGATAGAACCAATAAGGTTACAAACACAACGGTTCAATTTGAATACGATAAGCCGGTGCTGTTTAATCTGGTATTGAATCGCCTGCTTGGTGAAAAATGGATGATCGGTATTAAGTGGAATTATCAAAGTGGTTCAATGTACACGCCGATTGTTAACTTGGAGCCGAGTGCAACCAATCCAGACGTGCTGGAGCCGGTGTATGGCTCCCCTTACTCAGAGCGTTATCCCGACTATCATCGATTAGATTTTCGTGCGGAGTATACTAGCCCTAAACATTGGGGATATTGGAAATTTTATGTGGATATATTGGATGTCTATAATCGAAAAAATGTTCAAGGATACGATTATTCGCCTAATCGTGAAGATCTGGTGAAAACACCTAAAGGGTTTGGTAAAGATGTTCCGGTTTCAGAGAATCGAGACTTGGGGCTTTTCCCCTCTATTGGCTTTGAAATCCAATTTTAATGGCGTAAGTTACCTATCATGCGAAGTGGGCGTGACAGGGAGCAGCGCCGCTCATTTTGCATTGTGCCAACTTTTTAATCGTTATATAAATACTTGAATTGCTTATCATAATAGCTTTAAAATACATCGGCTGATATGAATGTCAGCTTAAAAGGACTCAATAAAATAACAAGCAAGTGACATGATGAACAATATTCTTAAAGGATTTTTCTTCCTAGCCCTTATCGCACAACCTGTTTTATCTCTGGAATCTGGCCCATATTTTGGCGCAAGCGTTGGCTACGATCGATTTAAGTTATCAGGCAAGGGTGGGAATACAGAAGGCGTAAATGGTTATCTTGGTGATATTTACTTCGGTTATAACTTCGTACCGTACTTTGCCTTGGAAGTAGGGCATAGCTATGTTCAATCATCTAAGGAAGATGACAATAAAAACAAGCAGACCTTTACAACACACAAAGTTCACCTTGGGCCAACGATGTCGGGTGAGCTAACTAAAAATGTCGATATATTTAATAAAATACACCTATCGCAAATTCAATTGTCATCAGACGAAGACGATGAATACTCTCCTGATTTTACGGGCCTTTATTATGAATTAGGCTTGAATTTCAAGATGACAGACAATGTTGGTATCACTACCAATGTATCCTATACCTATGGTCAATCCGGTGATTATGGCAATTATATCTCTTACAGTTTACTGACCGGCTTAAAATTCAGTTTTTAATCAGTAATAAGCTCTTCATGACGCTTTCGACTAAACAATCGACTAAACAAAGTGTCATAGGTTCAAACAACTGGGGAAAGGGTCAGCGATTCCCTAGGAGACCGTCCGAGAACAGACTGTTCGGCCTAAATTCCAGATAAGCGGCTAAATTCTTCGCCCCTGTTTATTTAGATGCGCCATTAAATAGACTGACTATTCGCAGGAATTTCCCAAAAAATTTATCTCACTTCTTTGAAATTTATGCTCGACCGCAATTCTCGGACGCCCTCCTAGTCATTAAATAAATTGAGTTATTTCACCAACTGATGGTCTAACGATAAAAACAGGAGGGCTTATCGTTGGAAGGCATCAAACGCATCATCTCTATCGATTGCTTGCGCGGCCTGGTTATTATATTAATGACGCTAGATCATGTCCGCGAAGTATTTCATCTAGTCCCAATTGATGACCCTATTCCTGAAGGAGATGGAGTCAGCTTATACGTTACGCGCTGGATAACTCATCTTTGTGCCCCTGTGTTCGTCTTTCTTGCAGGGCTTTCTGTGTACCTTCAATTAGAACTTGCACATTTTTCAAAAAATCATATTCAATGGATGTTAGTTAAACGTGGGTTGTTTTTGATTCTCGTCGAGTTTACTTTAATTTCACTTTTTTGGTATGTCGGGCTGGATAAACACACTTATCAGTTGTTGGCTCAGGTCATCTGGGCCATTGGTTGTTCTATGCTATTTTTAGCCCTTGCACTGTATTTGCCGTTTTGGTTAATGGTTGTTGTTGCTTTAGGCATTGTTTTTGGTCACAACATCACTGATAGCTTTCAGTCAGATTCGTTATTGTGGAATATATTTATTGAAGATCACCTGTTCCATCTTTCGAAGCAGGTAGATTTAGAGACGTTATACCCTTTATTGCCGTGGTTTGGGATTATTGTATTGGGTTTTATCGCAGGACGATGGTTTTTCAAGCGTGAAGGAACCTTGGTGCTTGATCTTAAGCGTATTGCCCTTTTGTCCATTGCTTCGTTGATTGTCGGTTTTATCCTAAGGTTAAGCACACAGTATGGAGACCCCTTCGGATGGCATGTTCATAGCAGTGAAGCGAGAACATTAATGGATTTTTTTAATGTTGAAAAATATCCACCTTCTCTGGATTTTTTGTTGTTTACTCTACCCATCGGTCTGTTATTTCTCTGTGTGGCGCAAATATTTGATACCAGCTTCTGGGTAAGGGTTTTTAAAGTATACGGGCAAGTACCGTTTTTCTATTATGTGGCGCATCTCGGACTGGTTGTAGCGTTGGATAGATTGACAGGGTTTTTCATTTCAGGTCACTGGCAGCGTTTTCAAACAGGGAGTATATTGGCCATTTGGCTAATTACCCTGGGAGTTATTTTAATGCTGTATTGGCCATGCCGACGATTTTCCAGTTTAAAACAACACAATAAAAATCAGTGGCCAATATTAAATTATCTATAAAATGGTTCTAGGACGGCCTTCTAGTACATCGTGTCAAAAGGTTTGTCGCATGTAAGGTATCTTCCGACGGGCTCAGGATGAGCGGGAGAGTAGATAACCGCTCACACTGAGCTTGTCGAAGTGTGTTTATAAGAATAGTGCTTACCCGACAATCGGTTTGACATGATGTACTAGTTCTGTTCTTTGTCATTTGTAGTCAAAACTAATGTTGCCGAGTAAAGAGATCATGCATCAGGAGACAAACGCGCAAAGCCCTTTTAAATCACTCTTAATGACAAGTTTGGGCGGTTGTTTTGAATTCTATGATTTCATCATTTTTGTATTATTTGGGCCTTATTTTAGTCAGGTGATTTTTCCTGCAGAGGCTGAAAATTCAATTATTCCGTTGCTGCAAGTTTATGCAGTTTTTGCTGTTGGTTATATAGCAAGACCTATAGGTGGTATTTTTATTTCGCACCTTGGTGATCAATATGGTCGCCGAAAAGCCATGATATTGAGCGTCTGTATCATGAGCACTTGTACGCTTATGATGGGGTTGCTGCCCGGTTATGCTCACATAGGAATATGGGCACCTGTTTTGTTTTCTACATTCAGGATACTGCAAGGCATCGCTTTAGGAGGTGAGTTGCCTGGGTGTATTACATATATCTCAGAGATGTTGCCGCAGGCTAGAGGGATCTCTTGCGCTATCGTATTCGGAATTGTTGGTCTGAGTGTTTCTTTGGGTGCATTTAACGAATGGTTAATTGCAAGCTTGTTATCTGAACAAGCGGTTTATGATTTTGGTTGGCGTATCCCGTTCATTTTGGGGTTCTTCTTAGGTGCAGTGACATTAATTATTCGTTTAAAGTCACAAGAGACGCTAAACTTTCGAGCCAAAAAAAAAGAGAAACGAAAAGCTCATGGCCGATCAGATCTGCCACCGATTGTTTTTATTTTACGATTTTTTCCTTTACAGGCAATTGGAGGAGGATTGATAACGGGTTACGTTGCGTCTTTAGTGAGTTTGGTTTATTTGGTGATGAATGCCTATTTGTTAGATCTAGGTTATCAGGACACGCATATTGCCAGTGCGCTTTCAATAAATATGCTTATTACATCAATCTTATATATATTTTGGGGTTATTTTTCAGACAAAATAAATTTTCGCAAAGTGTTGGTGTTATCGATTCTTGTTTTTTGGGTTGTTTTGCCTGTTATTTACCAGCGAATTATTGATCATCAAGGCATTTTACTGTGTAACCTTTTGACTCTGGCTGTCTTTAACTCTATTGGTTGGGCGACAATCCCCAAAACACTTGCTGAAATATTTCCGACCGAAGCAAGGTTCAGTGGTGTTGCGCTCAGCTATAACCTGGGTTTTGCAACTCTTGGCGGATTAGCGCCTGTGACCGTGACTTACTTTATGGCTGAGCTAAATTCTCCATTTGTCCCTGTATGGTATTTGTGGGGTGCCTCAGTATTTTGTTTGATAGGCTTGTTAATGATTTATATTGGCAATAAACAATTGGGTATTCATGATCATATTGCCAATGAGTTAGAGCAAAAAAATGCACGCTGATAGTGATAGAAGCGTTATTTTCCTCCAAATAGGTATTTATTTTGATTCAATAACTTCTCCTTTACGGGAGGAGGTAGGCGTTTTTTATTTTTTATTAGTTTTTTGTTTGTGTTTATTGTTGCCATGCAAAGTCTCTCCAGGCTTGTAGGCTTTTCTTCAGGTCCGCCAAGATATTGAATTTTTGCATCAGTGGTCGTGACCTCTAGTCTGAGAGCAGGTTGCACCGCATCATAGGGTATCTTATAGGCGGGGGTGGATTTACCATTGCTTGAATGTAAGGAGATTTCCTTTTTGTCCATATCAATCAGGAGTATATGTTTTTTGCCTGAATTGAAAACTCTCTTAGGTTTGTGAACGCCATGAGAGGCATTCTCTCCGTTAATTGAGAATTTAGAAGAATTTTTCTGCCAGCATGCGCTGAAATTATTTCTAAGACTCTCAAAATTGGATTGCGAGAAATTGCTGTCAACTACGCCAATTTGATCAAGGAGATAACGACCAATAAGGGTGTGAGGCCAGTAAATCATCCAGGCATGAATGCCCGAGCGATAAGATTCTCCCATCCAGACATCATGTTCGAGATCATAACCAGTTCTTCCCCAGAAGACGGGTTTGATATGCTTGTATTTCTTGTGAGCACGATAGTCTGAGTTATGCGGGCTGAAACCGTTATACTGAGATGACCTATGTGTTTGACATTGATTTGATAGTAGCGCTTTGATTATTGGGTTGTCGGTAATAAATTTTTTTCCAGCATAAGTAAGGTTGAATGTAGTTACGATGAGTAACGTTAAAGCAATCAAATAAAATTTCATATAAATTGTCAATAAGGCTGCGTTTAAGCATTCTGACAATGTACATACGGTTTTGTTTTATCTCTTTATTGGTTAAATAAAAAGTTACTGAGCAGTTCTTTGCCCCCTTCGGTAGCATAAGATTCGGGATGAAATTGGATGCCTGTGATGGGGTACTGCTTGTGTTGAATCGCCATAATTTCAGCAGTTGTTTCATCGAGAGAATTATTAAACGCTACAAGCGGTTTCTCTGATGCAATAGCGGTCACTTCAAAGCACTCAGGTATGGTGTTATTTTCTGCAACTAGCGAATGATAACGCATGACGGATAGTGGATGAGGTGTGTTCAGAAAAACACCCGATTGCGTATGATCGATATCGCTCACTTTACCGTGCATAGGCAATGGTGCTCGAATAACCTTTCCGCCAAAGGCATGGACCATGCCTTGCATGCCGAGACAAACGCCAAGGGTTGGAATGGTTTTTCCAAGGGTTTGAATGACATCAAGGCAAACGCCGAAATAGGCTTTGTCGTCAGGAGAGCCAGGGCCTGGTGAAATGATTAAGCGGTCTGGCCTGGCAGCTTGAATTTCTTCAAGTGACACTTCATCATTGCGCTTCACGGTTAATTTAAAATCATAAATCTGACCGCGTTGTTTTGCTGACGTTAAAATTTCACCGAAAAACTGATAGAGATTATAGGTGAAAGAATCATAGTTATCGATAATGTAAACGTGCATCATTAAACCTTACTCAGTCACCATAAATTGATCTAAAACTTTTTTAGTGCCCGCAAATTTCCGAACAATCTCTTGATATTCATCTTCTGGGTTTGAATCATAAACATTGCCACCACAGGTTTGTACATAAGCATCGGAGCCTGAGACAAAAATGGTTCGGATAGGAATGGCAAAGGTGCAATCGCCATTAAATGAAAACGTACCAACGGCACCACCATAAGGACCACGGCCATCGGATTCAAGGTCATCAATGATTTTCATCGCTTCAATTTTTGGTGCACCCGATAACGTCCCGGCGGGGAAGTTACTGGCTAAAGCGCTAAACATGTCGTTCTTCTCATCAATAATGCCGACGATTTCGCTGGAGATATGTTGCACATGGCTAAAGCGTTTAATATCCATCAGGCTTCTGACTTTTACGGTACCAAATTGAGCGACTCGACCAATGTCATTACGGTGAAGATCCACAATCATATTGTGCTCGGCAATTTCCTTAGGGTCGTTTAAGAGCTTACGCGCTAGTGACAAATCTTCTTTTTGGTCTTTGCCGCGCCCTACAGTACCCGCAAGAGGGAAGGTTTCCATCTCGCCCTGACGTAGTCGAAATAGGAGTTCAGGGCTTGCGCCTATTAATTTCTGTTGATTAAATTTAAGGTAATACATCTGTGGCGAAGGATTGACTTCGCGCATCTGTTCATAAATATTGATGGTATCGCCAGTGATAGAAAAGCGTTTTTTAAAACCGACTTCGGTTTGGAAAATCTTGCCGGCGAGAATGTCATCCTTAACTTTAAGCACAGCCGATTTGTGTTGTGCTTTAGTCATTGTTTCGCCAAGGTTTTTAATTTCAAGTTGATCATTGCCAGGATAAGGCGTTTCCATCACCTCGATTACGCGATCCAAACGGTTTTCTCGGTAATGAAAGTAAAAAACTTCGCCCGTCATTTTATCAAGCACTAAACCATCGGTATAAAAACCAAACCGGAAGGCGTCGAATAGATCGTTAGTTTGCACATTAAGGGCTGGTTCAAAGTAGTTAATGGCATCGTAGCCCAAGTAACCTGTTAGGCCTCCAGCATACTGTCTTGAGATGACATTCTGCGGGATAATTTCCTGCAAAAGATAATAAGGGTTGTCGCTTTCGTAGTGTTTACAAATACCTGCGCGATCTTCAATGGTCAATGTTTTGCCATTGGCAAATATTTGGTATTCAGGGTCAAAACCAATAATGGTGTGGCGAGCCATATGGCTGTCTTCGCCTAACGATTCCAGAATAAAGCAATGATCGAAGGTCTTCTCAATTTTTTTGAATAGCTCAAAGAAATCGCAATCATCGCTCACCTTTTGATATTTGGGTTTGCGTGGAAGTGAAAAGGCCGAGGGTTTCATGGTAAATCCAACGTCGAAGAAGATTTAAAGGCTTTGAGTGCACGTGCACCACGGGAGACGGTAGCAATAGCGACACCTAATTCCTTTGCAATTAAGCGTTGCGGCTCTCCTGCCTCCAGGCGTTTAGCAATCAGTATGCGGTTGTTGAATTCCTGCATTTCTGTTGGCGTCAGCAGAAACTCAAGCGCAGATATCAGCTCATCTTCGCTTTTTGCTTTTTCTAAAAAGTCTAATAGGTGTTTTGGTGTACTCATGCACTAGTATGGTATAACGTAAATTTTGAATGTCAACCTTATTCTTTTGGAAGATCCCCGTAACACTAAATCCATTTGGGAGTGAACTTTTGTTGCAAAATAATTCTAATGGATAAGAGGAAAAAGGGTGGTTTATAGATGAAACTTTTTTCATATATATTTTTATTGGTAACCTTACATACTTCATCATGCTCTTTCGCTGGGCTTGGTTTGCATGATTTATTCAGGAGAAACAAAAACGTTGATCCTGAGAGCGAACAAATAAAAATAAATAAGAAGGCATGGAAAAAAGATGAAAAGAGGAGTCTGGAAATACTTGATCACTTTGGATTGAAAGAAATTAATATTAAATCAGGAGTTAAGATTGAAACCGCTCCCGATATCAACGACAAAGAGGTTGAATTCGTATTTTTGCCTATAGATAAAAAATATGGAAAAGAGAAAGTATTAAGTATTAAGTATTCTATTTCTCTTGATAAAGACCGTAAGTATATTGCTGGCTTAAAACCAAAGCTTGACGATAGGCGAAATATAATCATCAGCTCTAGATATAGAGAGAAGCCGATTTATGCGCCAGAGGTTCTCGAAAGCCATCTTGGTAAGATAAAACTCTTCCATTGCTTTATGCTGAAGCTGTTCGTTAGATCAGGAAAAGAAAAAGATCAATTTTATAACCCTAAAATGAGAGTCTCTGCGAAGTATCTTGATCACTATAACAACTTTATTCGGTACATTAAAGAGGGGGAACTATATCACCTAGATTATGTTGAAAATACGACTGAAACATACGATATATTCAAAGGTTGTCTTGATAAGCATTTTCCCCTGTCAAAATTCCCAGCTGATTTTGCCAAAAACAAAACAGAATGTACTACAGAATGATTTTTGAAAATTTTTAATATTATAGAACTATGTGAGAGGTGGTATAACATTTCTTTTGAATGTCAACTTTAATCCAATCGAACGAATATAGCCTTTTATATCTTTAGTTGAGTGAACTTTTTTTTTGGCGGATTCTAAACAAGAATAGAACAAAGGCTTTGTAAACAATGAGAAGTTATGTATTTTTATTATTAATTGTAACCGCTCCATTCTCTACCTTAGCTGCTAATGAGGAAGATTATGTGATAATTGAAAGTCAGTCGGGAAATAACTCATGTTGTCATTTTTTTTCTATTGGTAGTCGCCATAAGAAAAAAACCAAAAACAAAAAATATTTAAAAGGCGTGAAACAAAATATACAAAATTGGCAATACGATTTTGAAGATACTGGGACATTACTTTCAAATTTTGAATTAACGAGGATTTCATACAAAGGTGAAGTCGATGATGAAACTGGGGATATCCGATTTGACGCTGAGTTTACAGGCAGAGAGTATCAGAAAAATACAATGATCGTTGAGTATGGTATTGAGCTCTCTGATGATGGTAATAGCATCAAGGATGTTAATGCTAAAGCTACATACCCTAGTAAATTATTAAATTTAACGTGCCCTAAATTTTATCAGTCGGGTGGATTAGGAGGTAAAAAAGGTAGGGAAAGGCTGAAAAAACTGAGGATTTTCAATTTATTTATCTTGAAGCAATTGTTTAATCAATTAGAGAGAGCGTCTGAAAAAATAAATACTCAAAACGACATTGAAAATCTCAATGAGTTCATGGATACTTTTCGAGAGCATCCTCTATTTGAGTCAAAGTACGGAAAATCAATGAAAGAAGATCCAAAAACAAAGCGTGCGATGGAGGATTTTTTTGAAAAATATTACCCCGTATCAAAACTAAAAATCCTTATTGACGCTAATAAACCAACTAACTAAAAACCTCTGGTTGCCTACTAAAGGATCCATAGTTTTTAGGCTTCTTTGATTAGATTCTCTAGTTTACGGCAAAGGAAGGTTTTGTTTATACACAGGCGCGACTTGGGCATCTAATCCACTAAGAATGGACTCTCGGTGTTTGGTATGAATATCCTTGCCAGTTTTTTGTGTGTAAGCAATAACTCTAACAGATGTAACAATATGCATGGGCGCGACTCAATGCTATTCGAGAAGAATTTAGGGCTTAAATAACAGGCATGCGTTGCTCAGGGAAGATTTTTGTACCCGTTCGTCTACAAAGTCACAGGTAAGGCATTAGATGATGCTATATCGCCAATTTAACACATGTTGAATTTATACCCTGTTGCATTTAAAGATTTAATGCAAAAAATCGTTAATAAGGGAACTTAACTTTTTTAGTTATTCTAAGATAAAACCAGAAAATATTTTTTATTGTTATGAAATTATTTGAATTGTTATTTGTTACTTTCTCTATCGTATCTATTTCTTTTGACGTTGTTGCGGGTAAGGGTGATGTAGCTCTAGATCCATACGGCACTCAGCGATGGCAGGATATAAGAGATTTTGATCGCTTTATAGCAGATGATGAAAGAAGAAGAGAGATAGATAAGAGAAAAAAAGAAGTAGCAAAAAGGATTAAAAAACAACAGCTATCTGAAACCGTATTAAATGAACGGAAATGGAAAGAGGATAAGGAATGTTCTGTTAAGGTAATGGAACATTATGCCTTGCAATCAATATCAAAATTAAGCGATGAAACGATTGATGGAAAAAAAAACATAGCATTTTCAGCAGAATTCATAATGCCTGATAATGAAGTAGCGATGAAGGGTGAATATAAACTTTTTTATTGTGAAAAAAGGGGAAAAAAACAGATCCAGAATATTACTGGCACTATGAGTTTCGATAACTCAAAAACATATCCTTTGACAAAGAACTTTGATCTTAATCCGGCGATAATAGCAGAGAAACAGAAAGGATTGAAAATTTTAAATTTACTTATGTCAATGGTCGCGATAAAAAATGGTAATGAGAAGACGGACAAAAAATTTGACACTACAGAACCGATGTATAATAGGTTTAATACTCAGTTCGATAAATTAATAGAAAATATGCAAGGCAACCATCTCTTTAAATTACCCAGTTTGAATGAAGATTCACAGCCCGATAAAGATACATTGCTTATGATGGAAGTCCTTTTTAGAAGAATATTAGCCCCAGATTAATATACTTACCTTGTTAGATTCGTAGTTCAAAACCCAAACGGAATGTTATAACTGCTTATTTGCACGCAGGTGTCACCTGTGTAGCTAATCCACCAAGAGAAGTTTCTCGGTATTTGGCATTCATATCCTTACCGGTTTCTCGCATGGTAGCGATGACTGCATCAAGTGAAACCGTGGCAGGATAGCTGCGATTCAATGCCATTCGTGCGGCATTGACGGCTTTCATCGCTGACATGGCATTACGCTCAATGCAAGGTATTTGTACCTGCCCACCTACAGGGTCGCAAGTAAGACCTAGATGATGCTCCATGGCAATTTCGGCAGCTTCGGTAATGCATTGAGGTGAGGCGCCTAATAAATCCGCTAAGCCTGCAGCGGCCATGGCCGAAGAGACACCAACTTCGCCTTGGCAGCCTACTTCCGCGCCTGAGATCGACGCATTGAGTTTAAATAACATTGCAATGGCTGAGGCCGTCATCAAAAATCGTTCGCACTTTTCATAGTCCAGAGGCTCAATGAATTGATGATAATAAGACATCACTGCGGGGATAATGCCTGCAGCGCCATTAGTGGGTGAGGTGACAATTCGCCCACCGGCGGCATTCTCCTCGCTAACGGCAATGGCATAAAGATTAACCCAGTCAACCCACCTGAGAGGGTCTTGTGTTGATGCAATACAGCTTAAACGCTTAAATAAATCAGGCGCTCGGCGATTTAGTTGAAGTTTTCCAGGTAATGGTGCGGTAGCATGGCAGCCTTTTTCGATGGCTTGTTGCATAACCTGCCAGATGGATAAAATCTTAAGTCTTACCATCTCAGGTGGTGTTATCTCTAACTCATTGAATCGCATTAGCTCACTAATCGTTAAATCGTGTTGTTCACAGAGCCAGAGTAGTGTTTTGGCATTATGAAACTCATAGGGAGAAAAGCATTTTTCCTCGATATTTTCAGAAAATTCCTCTTCAGTATGAATAAAGCCTCCGCCTATAGAATAATAGGTTTCGGTGCATATGGGTGTTTGGTTTTTGAATGCTATAAAACGCACCCCATTTTCATGCAGAGGTAATGATTCCTTAATGAGATGAATCATCTGTTCATCAAATTTTATTCGTTGGTTTTTATGTTTGACTAAGAATGATCCTTGATTTTTTATCTCTTCAAGAAAGTTTGGGATCATTTCAATGTTCACAGTCTCAGGTGATTCCCCTGAAAGCCCTAATAAAATAGCCTTGTCAGTAAAATGACCTATGCCGGTCATGGCTAATGAGCCATACAGTTCAATTTCAATATGCGTGGTTTGTTTGAGCGCCCCATTTTTTGAAAGTTTTTCAATAAATTCTTTCGCTGCTTTCATGGGGCCTACTGTATGAGAACTCGAAGGCCCGATACCAATTTTGAAAATCTCAAAGACAGAAATCATGATTACACCAATACTTCCCAAACAAGAGAGCTGACCGCAATGAAACCTAAAGCCAGTAAAAAAGTATGGCGATAAATACACTTGAACGGTTTTAGTTTTTCAATGCGTAAGAAAGCGTAAGCGGGCAGAATAAACAGAACGATGGCAGTCAATGGCCCACTAACAACCTGGATCAGTGAGAGAATGCTTGGATTTAAATAAGAGCATATCCAAAGTGTTAGAGTAAAAAAGATAAGCGTAATGTTATGGATTTGTTTGTCAGTAAATGTCAGGCCAAATGAGGGTGACTCTTGTTTGATAATGGACTCAAAGCCCTCGGCAGCACCTAGATAATGTCCAAAGAAAGAAGAGACAATTGCAGTAATGGCTATTAACGGCCCCACAACATTAAGCATGGGTGAATTAAATTGATTCGCCATGTAGGACATCACAGATATATTCTGCGCTTTGGCTTCATGCAACATCTCAGGCGTTAACGAGAGTATGCAGGAGATGACAAAAAACATAACAAATATCAACAAGATGCTGGATGTAACCCGAAGAACGTTATCTGCATTTTTATAAGCCTTATCCCCGAACTTTTCATGCTGGTCTTTAGAAAAGCTGCTGATAATAGCTGAGTGGTTAAAAGAGAAAATCATGATCGGGATGCAGGTCCAAAGCAGTTTTAAAAAGCTGCTCAGGTCAGCCGATGGGTAGCCCGTTGCCAAGGTGGGCGCTAACTGCCAATGCGGAATAAAGTAAATCGACACGAAGAACAACGCGGCGATGAGTGGGTAAACGATAGCCGAAGTCACTTTGACGACCTTATCCTGATCCATCAGGATAACGGCAACCATGGATAATACTACAATCAGTGACAACAACCATCGAGCAGGTGCATCAAAACCTAATTGGTTAATGATATAGCTTTCAATGGTGTTGGTGGCACCAATGGCATAGATTAAGAGTATCGGATAAATCGATAAAAAATATAACCAGGTTAATATTTGACCGCTGGGTTTGCCGAAGTATTCTTCAGCAACATCGGTAATATTCCCACCTCGCAGGCTTGATGATAAGACAAAGTGACAGAGCGCTTTGTGTGAAAAATAGGTCATAGGGAAGGCAAGAATGCCTAAAAATATAACACTGAATAAGCCATTAATCCCTAGATTAATTGGCAGAAAAAGAATGCCAGCGCCAACAGCAGTTCCGAAGAGACTGAGAGTCCAGGCCGTATTATCCCGTGACCAACGCATAGTTATTTTAGTAACCCACCATGTTATCCAAAAGGTGCTTTTTTATATGGCTATAAAAAAAAGCAAGTTAGGGATATGAAGCCATTTATGCTAAAAAGTTTCAGAGAAAATGATTACGGCAGTGAAGGTTTGGTGAAGAAATGGCCTTTAATCAGAGAGGTTAATTTTGTTTTAACTTATTGATTTTTAGTAGAGAAAGCCTGCTTTTTTATTGGGTAATGTCAGCAGGCATAGCTGTGTTAAACTTGATTAATTTGTTGTTTAATATCATTAACGACCTTATCCAACTGGTCATGGTTGCAATCAATGACAAGGTCAGCATACGCTGAATAAAGGGCTTGTCGCTCTTTAAATAAGTCATCAAAGCTTTGGTCATCGCGTTTGGCAATGCCTCGGCTTTCGTAGTTATGAATCCGCGAACGCAGGGTATCAAGGCTGGCATCAAGATAGATCACCCGACCATATTGCTTAAGGTGCTTCATGCCTTTTTCGCTGTAAACAGCACTGCCGCCTGTTGCGACGATGTGATTGAAAAATTCATGGGCGAGTAATGCTTCTTCTTCAAGATCCCTTAAACGCTGGTAGCCTTCGGTATCAATTATCTGTTGAAGCGGTTTACCGGCGCGAAGCTGAATCAGCAGGTCAGTATCAATAAAATCTTTGGCAAGTTCTTTGGCTAAGACAATACCTACGGTGCTCTTCCCGGCGCCGGGCATTCCCACAAGAATGAGGCTTTGTTTTTGTTTGTTATTCATGATGGTGGCAGTGTGAATAAATAAAAGGTTTATTTTAAATCATTTTCTTGCCTGATACTGAATTTAGTTAAAATTTACAGTAAATTAATGAGTTTTGAATCAATGACTTTTCTTAGCACGAAGCTTGAGTGAACACTTCTGACGCCTTCGAGGTGCGTGAGTTTATGCAGAAAAAAGTCCTCATAGTCGGGCATGTCTCTAACGACGACTTTCAATAAAAAATCTGCATTTTGTCCAGTGATGATGTGGCATTCTTGAATTTCTGGTATTTGACAGATAGCGGCTTCAAATGCCTTGAATCGATCATGGGTATGCTTATCCATATCAACCACAACAAATACGGTTAAATTAAACCCTAATTTTTCAGGATTAACCAAGCTGATTTTCCGCTCAATAATACCTTCTTCTTCTAAACGTTTGACTCGCCTTGCACAAGGCGTCGGTGATAAACCGATAGCTTCTGCTAGCTCAAGATTAGATAGATTGCTGTTTTGCTGCAGGAGATTAAGAATCTTTTTATCTGTGCGATCAAGGTGGGCTGAGTTTTTAGTAGTCATCTATGGATAGAGATTTTTGCCAAGAGTATTCACCTTTTTGACTAAATAAACTCATAAAGGGTCAATTTATCAATAAATTTGGTGAATTTTGCTCGCAAGTGAAGCGTAAAATGGTTGTCAGGCAATGGCTCACAAAGCCAGATAAGGGCAGTCTTCATAAGAGACTGTTGATAGTCAGAAGCCGCAGTGAGTGTCAAAAACACTTGGTCTGTCTAATAGGATCAACATCCCCCACGAGCTCAGTATAACGAGACTGGAGTTTCGTTATACTGAGCTTGTTTCATTTGCTTCATCAGTTGACAAAAAAATGTTAGTGTACGCAACCTTTATTGAGTGGCTTACTATTCTCTGATGCGGGTTCTATCCAACGAGTCAAACTGGTCTTGGTTGTTAGCAGGTTTTGTGCTGTTGCTAACCATTTATCGTGCGCTTGTGCTTTTTACCTTGCCAGGGTTAAGTCTGCACTTTGATGAAGCCCAATATTGGCTTTGGGCGCAGGATCTTCAGTGGGGGTATTATTCCAAACCACCCATGTTGGCTTTTGTGATTCACTGTTTTACCAGCGTGTTTGGCGATAGTGCCGCCGCGGTGCGCAGTCCGGCACTTATTTTTTATCCACTAACAACCTGGGTTATTTATCTTACGGCAAAACGTTTGAGTGATAGCACCAAGGTTGCAAGCCTTGCCGGTTTTTTGTTTATCACTATGCCGGGCGTGTCACTATCCTCAATGCTGATTACCACTGATGTGGTGAAATTTATTTGGTGTAGTGTAAGTTGCTTGTTTTTTTATCAGGCAGTGCTTAATAATCGATGGCGAGATTGGTTGCTGGTTGGCCTCTTCGCGGGTTTTGGCTTACTGACAAAATACACCATGGGCATCTTTGCTGTTGCAGCTGGGCTATTTCTCCTGATCGTTCCCAATTTTCGCCATCACCTGATGAATCCGAAGCTGTGGCTAGCGGCAGGGTTGAGTGCCTGCATTTTTCTGCCAAATATCCTTTGGAATGCCCAACAAGGTTGGCCAAGCTTAAGGCACACTGTAGAGCTTTCAGGTTCGGGTGTTGAGGGTATACACCCGATGATGGTGCTCACCTTTTGGGGAGAGCAATTTGGTGTGTTTGGTCTGGTGAGTTTTCCGTTATTTATTCTGTTTTTACTTAAAGCCTTTCCGTGGCGGTTAGATTTTGAATCAGTCCGAAATATTCACAGAGGTTTTCTGTGGTTGTTTTCAGCAACCTTTTTGTTGGTGATTAGTCTGCAAGCGTTGCAAGGGCGTGTCTACGCAAATTGGGCAGCGCCAACTTATGCGATGGCCAGTATTGCCGTTGCCTGGCAATTTCTAAAATGGAAGAAAACGCTATTATTGGCGTTAGGGTTAAATCTTGTTCTCATGTTTGCGATTTATCATAGTGACGCCATCTTATCGATAGCGAATCCTAATGCGAAAAAAGGGCCAGACCTTATGAAAACCTTAAGAGGCTGGGATTCATTTACTTGTGAGGTTGAGTCAGCGAGGAGTGATTGTGATGATTGCATCTTGCTAACCGATCGTCGTGAAACGGCAGCGCAAGTCTTGTATTTACTTAGAAATAGCCGTCCTGTGCTTAAATTCTGGAATCCCGATCATAGTCAAAATAACCACTATGAGATGGTATACAGTTTAAAAGCGCCTTCTGATCAGACCTATCTGTTTATCGTGGAAGACAAGTTGACTAATAAGCAAAGGCAGGCGTTTGATTCAGTTGAGCCTGTTAGCAACTTAACAAGAGAAGGTAAATACGGACCGATTCGGCATTATCAAATTTATAAAGTCATAGGTTTTCGTGGCTATGCGCCTCGATCAGATGGAATGAACACAAAGGGAAAAAAACAATAATATGAGACTCCTTCCTTGGCAGCGCACTAGTCTTTGGCTTACAGTTTTTATGGTGATTATCACCATACCCTTTTGGTTAATTCCGCTTGATTTGAGCGTTAGTAGCGTATTTTATACGCCAGATGCAGCACGAAGCTTCGCTGGTAAATATGAGCAGCCTTGGTCTGCTTTGTACAAATTAATTCCCGTCTTATCGATTTTAGTTGCTTTGGGTTCGCTGGGAATGGTTGCTGCGAGTTACTTGACACCCAAGGCACTGTATTTTCGTCGCCCAGCCATGGCAGTATTTTTAACTTTTTTACTGGGTCCAGGCTTGGTTGTTAATGGAATATTTAAAGAACATTACGGCAGACCCAGACCATCACAGGTTGAGAATTTTGGTGGGCAATACCCTTATGTTCCCCCCTTGGTCTATGGCGGGTATGAAAATGCAAAATCATTCCCTAGTGGGCATTCGTCTGTGGGTTTTGCTTTTATTATCTTCTTCCTGTTATGGCGAAAACGTAGGCCGCTATTGGCAATGTCTGCATTGGTAGGAACTTTTATTTTAGGAGCAAGTACAGGTCTTGCACGTATTGTCGGTGGCGGGCATTTTTTATCTGATGTGCTTTGGTCATTTTATATGGTGACTGTGGTTGCGCTTTTTGTACACTACTGGATTATCGAACGCCCCAAGGGTGCGCCACAGCCGGCTAACCGGAAGCAAAAGAAAGCATCCATTATTGGTACCGCTTTCTTTAGCTTTTTGTTGGTGGCTTGGGGTTTATTATCCATTCCTTTTGAAAAACAAATGCAGAAGCCGATTGAGCTTGATGGGGTAACGTC
>CAKMZU010000007.1:0-767 GCA_929200485.1 uncultured Gammaproteobacteria bacterium
ACATAAATGCTGTCTTAGCACCTTTTTCTTACATCAAAGCGGAGAAGAGCCATAAATTGAAGGACGAGTTTTTCGTAATGTTCAGGGTAAATTTCTTCATCAATCGTTTTTGCTAGGTTTTTTATTTTCGTTGAACTACTGACAGTATATAAATTAGGTCGGAAAATCCATAGTAATAAATTTACTACAGGCTGTTGCCAACCTTGGTCGGTTGACCTAAAGCCACTTGGTGGGGGTAATTTTCCTTTTCTGGCTCTGTTATAAAGTTTTCGTGGATTAACCTTATCCTCAGATTCATTGGAGATTAAGTAATTGATAATGGCTTCATGATATAAAGGTGAGTTTGTTTTGAATAAGTTAATTTCAGTTTCATTAAGCTCAGATATGTCAATTTCACCAAGTCGATAAAGGCTGAATTTACACAAGGCAGTTGTCCACTCATTAGGTTCACAGTTTAGCTCCTGCCAGGGTACGATGGGTTTGTTAAGTTTGTTAAAGTGCTGTGTGATGGAATCGTAGTCTTTTTCATAAGCTTTCGTTTTGATCCATTCTTCTTCTATGTCTCTAAAAAAAATATGACGCTGTATTTCTTCGTTAGGATTTGAATTCACATAATTGCTGGCAGACTGCTTGGGTTTATCGGATATTTTTCTTTTTTTGTAAGGTGGTACGAGGATGGTTGTTTCCATGAAGTTGGTGTTGCTTGTACCTGCTGAATAATCTTCACTTGAAGAAGGTTGGATTTTATCAATTGGTAAAAGATCATG
>CAKMZU010000007.1:777-3311 GCA_929200485.1 uncultured Gammaproteobacteria bacterium
TTCTTGACTTGGAGTAGGTGTATCAGTATCACTAAATAGCGCATCGGGAACTTCAATCTCGTTTATAACTTCACTAAACCATGTTTTATTGCCTTTAGGTATGACGCTTAAGCTTTTCGTTGTATATAGACACAATATCAAAATAAAGAGGTGTATTTTCATTAAATTATTTTAAAATAAAATAATATATTCGATTTACATTTGTTTTTTTTGTTCATTTTTATTTTAAGTGTTTTTCTATCATCCGATGAAAGCCTGAAGCATAGAATGTCAATAGCCTATTGATGATGATCAAGGTCAGAGCTTCAACAGCAAACTGGGGATCAGGTACTTAGATAGGGATTATGTCCCTTGGTGGGATCACAATGAGTCAGATAAGCAAATAGGTATATTTAAGAATAATATGAAAAGAAAAAGGTTTATGTTCATAGATAATATTAATACTTCATTTTTTTAGTATTCCTCGTGTTTTCTTTTCCTTTTCGTTTTTTATTAGAGTAAAGATGGCGTATCTCTTTTCCTTTTTTCAGCAAAGTATTATAAAGTTCATTGTAGAAGTCATCTTCAGTAGGGTTTCCCAATATTTCTTTTTCAAAAGAGCCTGTGGACAATAACAAATGAGGAAGGTTAATACGCTCTCCAATTCGTTTCAAATGAACTAGTTTTGTCTTTTTTGACTCTTGTGCCTTTTCTCTGCTTATACCGATAGCAAGAAACGTTTGAAAAGCTTCATTTCGGTTTCCCAGAAACGCATTGTTATATCCCTCTTGAACCATGCCGGCAAGTGAGTATGCATCATTCAATGTCATTGACTCTACTATTTCGCTATTCAAACCATTGTTATGAATATATTGAAACAAGGCCTGGTAGCTGAAATTACAATACTTATTTTGAATACACTCAAGATGGGCATTAGATGAATTCCTAATGCCATACGTTAAGGAATCCTTTTTGACATTATCTATGGGAGGGAAGAAAAGTGGTGATTTAGCCATTTGTTTGTAAGCTTTGTCAAACATTTTATGGAAGTCATAATTATAGTCTTTTGCCTTTTCACTGAACTGTTTTAAGTAGTTATCCGGGCTGCTTGGTTTATAGCTATCATGCAGTTTTTCCCAGAATGGGATTTGTCCATTCCTGCTTGAGAATTCAAAGCCATAACCTTTTCTTTTTAGAAATTCTTTTACACTCTCTATGTGCCACTTTTTTTCATGCGAAAAATCACTACCAGAGACTATTTTAGGTAGGGGGAGTTGATTGTCGCCTACTTGAATTCGTCTCATCAGTGAGCGTAAATCTGCTTTCTTAATCGTTGATCCTGGCTTGTGAGATTCTTTCGGTAAAAAAGAAAGAAAATATTGCAGGATGAGCTGCTCATAATCTTCAGGGTGAGATTCTGAATCAATCGATTCTGCTAAAGTTTTAAATGTGTTTGATTTTGATCCCTGGAAAAAAAATTGAGGGGCAAAAATCCACAATAGCAGATTCACGACAGAGTCTTGCCAGACAGCTGTATATTTCCCTTCTTTTTTAAATCCGGTTGGAGGAGGCAAATTATTCGTTCTGGCATTGTACGTCAGCTTCGTGTGTAACGTAGTATCGTCAAGATTTGATTTATCTTTTGCATTGCGACTTCGATAGAGTAAATACCAAATGATGGCTTTATGGTATCGAGGTGAGTTTGTTTTATATGAAGCAAAAGTCTTCTCGTCAAGCTCTGATTCGTTGATCACGTTATAGCGATAAAGTCCAATTTTGCAAAGCTCATCCGACCATGCTTCAGGATTGTAATTTAGTTCTGGCCAATTCGGTAAGGGTTTCTTAATTTGGTTAAAAAATTTAGCGATAGTTGTATATTCTTGGTTAGCAGCTTTCCTTTTAATCCATTGCTCATTTTTTCCAAAAAAATATTTTCCTATAACTTTCTCATGAAAGTCTGAATTTTGATCGCTTAATCTGTCAATATAGTCATTACCATAATTTGTATAGATTTCTTCACCAGGCGCAATGAATTTAGTTGCTTGAAGAAAACAAAACTCCAAACCTGATTTATCGCATAGCTTTACGAATTTTGCATTAGCTTTGGTTGGGTGATGGTTGGTAAAACTTCCACAGCCATCGCCAAATGAGGGTTTATTTAGACCGGAAATACAGCTATATTGGCTCAAAGAAAATGTATGACTCCATAGTTCCGGGTTTGACATTCGTATTTCTTTTTCCTTTAGCGACAGTTGAATACGTTCGCCTGAGTATTCAGTAATATATTCCCCGGTTGAAAAATCAATACTTGCAAAAAGACCATTGCCTGCTTCTGGAATTCTACTGGGCGCAGTATATACCCCTCTCCATAATGTACGGCTTTCCTCGAATGCCTTTTTAATCCCCATTTTTTTTGTTTCTAGTGGAGAAGTTCCGCAAAGTAAACTTTTATGTGGAATTAGAATCAAAAAGATACTGATAATATAGATGTTCATCAAAATTTAACTATGAAAATATCTTTGTTGCTTCTGATATTTATTTGTTCAATTTATGTA
>CAKMZU010000007.1:3321-5490 GCA_929200485.1 uncultured Gammaproteobacteria bacterium
ACAAATTTATTGTTGATTAATGAAGATATTACTTATGTTATGTCTGCTAAAGAATTTTTTGATCTCTTTGCTTTTAAAACCATTTTTCTGAAAAAAGTGTGAGGTCAAAAAATCAACAAAGACAATCGATTTCATCTATAAAAAACGAATCTCTTAAAGAGAGGTGTCGATGGAGAGGAGGAGGCTGTCGATAGTTCGTTAGTTAACTTTTATCGGGGTTGAAATTAAATATGGTGAGTTTGGCTGTTAAACGCAATGACAATGCGTTTTTTTTGTTCGGCAAAAAAAGGCAAGGCTGCATGTTTTAAAAATGACGGAAAGAATACTGCCTGGTCGGGTTGTATGTCAAAGTCCCATACCCCTTCGTTACTTAGATACTGAGTTGCTGCATCTTGATAATGATCAGCCAGAGGCCTTGGGTCATAAAAACGATTAACGCCGTTTTTCGGGTCACTCTTTTGAGGTGTATCAACACAATAGATACCACACCATGAACAGTTTGGGTGAGAGTGGCTATCGTGGTAGCCACCATTTTGTGTTACATGATACCAGGATTCAGTGATGACCGTTTTGGTTTCGATGGATTCATCAAAGCAATCGGCATTCGCTTCAAGGATAGCCATTTCCAGCCCGCTGAGTAATAGCTCGTGGCAGGCACTGACGGCGGTATTGTGTTTATTGCTGTCAAAAAAATCCAGGGGGCTTTCAAGTAAACGATTTTTTGCGCTTGGCGCTACGTTGCTCTCGATAGCGCTGGATTGCAGCTCACTTAAATTGAGAATGGATGCTTTAAGTGAGTTGCGTAAACCCTCTGGCAACCCCAGCTGTGTTAAAAACAGAGGTGTTGCCCAACTATAATAGCTTTCAAGCATCACTTGGGAACGGCCATAGCCTGAGTTTTCTCTTTTAGGTTGTATGCAAGGAACCCTAAGCCAACAATAGCCGACAAGAGTGAGCCTAATAGAATCCCTAAGCGTTCATCGAAGGCTTTATCCATACTGTCAAAAGCCAAGCCGCCAATAAACAAACTCATGGTAAAACCAACCCCACAAAGTATTGCCCCGCCATAGAGTGTACCCATATTCATGCCGGTTGGCAGTTCTGCCATTTTAAGTTTGATACTTAACCAGCAAAGGAAGAAAATACCAATTTGTTTGCCTATAAAAAGACCTGCGGTGATACCTAGTGGCACACTGTGGAAAACCTGCTCAACACCCACCCCGGATAAATTCAAGCCTGCATTGGCAAAAGCAAAGATAGGCAGGCAGAAAAAGGCAACCATGGCGTGAAGATCGTGCTCCATTTCTTTTACTGGCGAGCGGCCTGGGTTTTCTCTTGAGTGCATTGGGATAAACATGGCAAGAATAACGCCAGATAATGTCGCGTGTACACCCGATTTCAATAGCGCTAACCACATGACTGTGCCGACAAAGATATACATACTGCGCTCTTCAACACCTCGGCGGTTGAAGATCCATAACACTAAAATACAAACGCCTGAAATGGCCAAGGACACGATAGAAATTTTTTCAGTGTAGAATATCGCAATGATGACAATCGCCCCGATATCATCAAAAATTGCCAAAGAAGTTAGAAAGATTTTAAGGCTTTTTGGCACTCTAGAGCCTAATAAAGAGAGGAGACCTAAAGCAAAAGCAATATCGGTTGCTGCTGGAATTGCCCAGCCACTGATAGCGGTTGGATCTTCTTTATTGAAATACCAGTAGATAAGAGCAGGAATGAACATGCCGCCTATCGCACCGATGGCAGGTAAAATTATTTTTTTGGGTTCAGATAAATCGCCGACTAATAATTCGCGCTTTAGTTCAAGACCGACCAATAAAAAGAAAAAGACCATAAGGCCATCGTTGATCCAAAGCAAGAGGGGTTTGTCAATTTCAAAGAGAAAATCGCCTTCTTCGACACCCAGCTGTAAATTGAGGTTAATAAACCATTCATAGGCTTCGGATAATGGACTATTGGCAACAATTAATGCTAACGCTGTAGCTATAATGAGAAGAATGCCGGGGCCGGACTCGCTATGCAGCAGCTTGTCTAGTGAAAATTTTTCTAATATTTTTTTATTCATGGATTAAAAGTTAACCATCAAAACGGCTGTTGGATCAACCAATGAGATTACCTAAATCGGTAGGCGCTTGCAAATAGACC
>CAKMZU010000007.1:5500-6195 GCA_929200485.1 uncultured Gammaproteobacteria bacterium
GGACTGTGTTGATCCCATTAAATTGGAATAACTATACAATAAAGAAATGTTAGGTTGATTTCTGATCGACTTTTGCTAAGATGTGCCCATTTTCGGCGACTTTAAAGGGATAATAGGAGTGTTTTTGTAACACTTTTTGATTAAAGTTGATTGTAAGTGCCTCCCACCACTCGCTACTTTTAAGAATATTAATAATTTTATGCGTTTAGTGTCTTCATTTTCAGTCTTCAACCTTTTGGGTCTTTTCTCTTCGGTGTCCTTGGCAGAAGTACCCTCTATGGATGTTTCAGGTTTTGGCACAATTGCTTATGCGCAATCCATCACGGATGACCGAAAGGAAGGCGAAATAGAGGGCATGTCAAACCAGCCAGAGTTTGCCTATTTTAATAAGTTGGGCCTTCGCCTCGACGCTGATTTTTCTGAGGATTTAGGCTTCACCCTTCAGGCTGTGGCTAATGGTGAAGAAGACTATACACCAAGGATCGACTGGGCGTTTGTTGATTATGAAATCGATAACCAGCTTAAGGTATCAGCGGGCAAGCTTCGAATGCCGCTTTATATGCTTAGTGACTATAAAGATGTGAGTTATGCCTACCCATGGATTGTCCCACCTTATGCTGTTTATGGTTCTCCTGATTTTTCCAGTTTTGATGGTGGTAAATTGAATTACCGTTGGGATTTAGGGGATGAATGGT
>CAKMZU010000007.1:6205-8241 GCA_929200485.1 uncultured Gammaproteobacteria bacterium
AGTTTGGACTGGTCGATTAAAAAACCACATCAATGTTGGTGGTATTGGTGGTTTTAAAGTCGATTTTGCCCTTGATAACCTTTACGGCCTGTCATTGAATCTTGACCACGATTGGTTGTTTATCCGTGCAGTTTATATGCAAGGGCTCGCTACTTCTGATATATCCGAGCTAATAGTTAGTCAGATTGATCATTCGCCTTCGCCAGAATCACTGAAATTACGAAATGCTATTGACGGAAAGAATGATGAGACGGGAAAGCTAGATGGTACTGAAGCCTATATGTTGGATACTGTGCCCAGGACTACAGGCTCTGATGTTGTGACTCTTGAAGACGATGATGTTAAGTTTTTGGGTTTAGGCACCATGTTGGATTTTGAGCATCTGTTTTTTAATGCTGAAGTCACCTTGATCAATAGTGACCCGAATATCATTGTGGGTAGGGCGGTATCCTGGTATGTACTTGCTGGTATAAAATTACCTGAGGATGTTTCAGTTAGCTTAACCTTTGCCAAAGATTTTAATCGCCCACATAAAGACGCGGAAAAAGACTATCGAAAAGATTTCTATGAGGTGGTCGATGATGTGATAGAAAACTGGGAACGTGATATCCACCTACGTCTTGCTCCAAATCCCCCGTCCGATGAAGAGATTGCTGGTTATTATAATACCTCGGAATTTCTGGTCGTAAAAAAATACGCAACCTTGGATACCAAAAGTTATATTCTAAGCTCGCGATGGGATTTCCATCCTACGGCTTCATTCAAGGCGGAATATCTTTATAAGAAAGAATCCCAGTTTGGCCAGTCTGTCTCACCCCAAGCCATTCGGTTAGCCGTGGATTTTGTTTTTTAAATGGTTTTTGTTTAAATAAAAATGATTTAGTCAAATCTTTTTCATGTTTTTTCCGATCGTTTGGCTGTTCGCAATTTGGAATACAATACTTGTGCAAGCGCTCCCTCGCTAAATTGATTTGTTCGATGTTGGTTTGTTGCGGTTTATTGGTGGAATTAGGCATTTCTTTATCGTCAGGGAGATCAAGGCAATTGGTTCCCTCGCCAGGCTCTTTGCGAAAAAAATACAGATCGTCTGAATCATTCCCATAACATCTCGTAGGGCTATGGTATTTTTCAAGTTTATTGAAATTGTTTGATGATATGGTAAAAAACTGTGCTTCAGGAGACGCATCCCCTAAGCCATTAAAATCTACCAGTTCGGGATTGTTAGTTATTTTTTCAGGGATGTAAAAGCAGGCGCTTTTAGTTTTAAGTGATTTCTTCTTTCTTAATATAAAAAGAGAATTTCGCGACATAAAGTCATTGTCAGTAGAGGTTATCAATGAAATGGGATAATGGCCTGAGTATTCGAGTTTCATAGTAACTTCAGGCGGGACCTCCGGTGTATTTTTGAGAAAGATAAGGTGTGTAAAGAAGCCTCCATATGTTTTTATCATAGCATTAACTTCGTTATCTCTACGTTTTCTGACATGATCTTGTATATTTTTCGTCTTATCGGTGATTTTGTTAGGGATAAAGAATAATATGGCAGCAAGAAAGAATTCAGCTTCTTTATTTTGCAGATTGTGGTTATAGGGTCTTGGCGGGTAAAGCGTCAGGCTAAATGGGATGCAAAGCCCGACGTCTGGAATGATAATAAGTAATAATAGGCTATGACTTATTCCAAGATAAAAAAGTTCCCTCATCGGCGATATTAATCCCCAACGATTCTGCTTTAGTAAGTTTTGAACCCGCTTTCTCACCCGCAATGACCCAGTCTGTTTTTTTAGAGACGCTTTTAGTGACTTTGGCTCCCATAGACTCTAAAAGTTCAGTGGCATCCTCTCTTGTTATCTGCGTTAGTGTCCCTGTTAGTACAACGGTTTTTCCGTAAACAGGGTTATCGGTATTCTCTGTAGTTAATGATTTAATTTCAGGCCATTCGATGCCAGAGGATAAGAGCTTGGCGAGCACCGACTGGTTTTGCTTGTTAGCAAAGAACGCTTGAATATGCTCAGCAACAACAGGGCCTACATCATCAA
>CAKMZU010000007.1:8251-8860 GCA_929200485.1 uncultured Gammaproteobacteria bacterium
TGATAAGGCTTCAAGCCCTTTGAAATGCTCAGCCAGCGACTTCGCTGTGGTTTCTCCAACTTCTCGAATACCCAAACCAAATAAAAAGCGAGGCAAGGTGGTGGACTTAGACTGTTCGATCGCATTAAACAGATTAGTGGCTGATTTTACTGCGAGTCTATCCAGGCTCGCCAAGGTATCAATCGTCAGTTCATAAAGGGCATCAAGGTGAGTGACGAGCTCGCTATCAACGAGTTGGTCAACGATCTTTGTTCCTAAACCATCAATGTTCATGGCTTTGCGAGAAGCAAAATGTTCAATTGAGCGCTTCATTTGCGCTTTACAGGTCAAGCCACCAGTACAGCGGTAGACGCTCTCATCTTCGTCTTTTTCAATGGGAGATTCGCAGACAGGGCAGCTCGTTGGGAAATGGATAACTTTGGCATCAGCAGGGCGTTTAGCCAGCACAACGGATACCACTTGCGGAATTACATCGCCTGCCCGGCGAATAACAATCGTATCATTAACTTTCAGTCCCAAGCGCTCGATTTCATCGGCATTATGCAAGGTAGCAAAGCTCACGGTGACGCCACCAACAAACACAGGTTCTAAAACCGCCCGGGGGGTGAT
>CAKMZU010000007.1:8870-16131 GCA_929200485.1 uncultured Gammaproteobacteria bacterium
TCTTGCGCTGGAAATTTATACGCAATTTGAAATCTCGGTGCTTTGGCGACAAATCCCAACTTTTTTTGTAATGCAAAGTTATTCACCTTGATAACAATACCATCAATATCATAACCCAGAGACTCTCGAAGCTTGCCCACCTTATCAATATATTGCATGCACTCGGACGGTGAGGAGGCTTTTTCCATCAATGCGTTAATACGAAAGCCCCATTCGTTAAGCTGTTTTAAGGTTTCAAATTGATTATCAGGCAATTGACCGCCCTCATTAAATCCTGCGCTATAGCAGCAAAACTCGAGCGGTCTTGTGGCTGTGATCTTGGAGTCCAGCTGTCTAAGGCTGCCTGCAGCTGCATTTCTAGGGTTCATAAAGGTTTTTTCGCCAGCGGCTTGCGCTTTATCATTTAACGCATTAAAACCCGCTTTGGGCATATAAATCTCTCCCCGAACCTCAAGGATTGTTGGCCAGTTGTCGCCTCGGAGCATTAAAGGAACAGATTTTATCGTTTTGACATTTTGCGTAATGTCCTCACCTGTCACCCCATCACCTCGGGTGGCTGCCTGCATGAGTTGCCCGTCTTCATAAGTTAAACTCACCGCAATGCCATCAAGCTTGGGCTCAAGAACATAGTCGACTGCGTCAGTAGACTTTAATCGGTCTTTGATTTTACGTTCAAAATCACGCATGCCATCATCATCAAAAATATTATCCAATGAAAGCATGGGGAGCTTGTGCGTGACACTGTTAAAAGCCGTTAAGGCTTTACCACCAACCCGCTGCGTGGGTGAGTTGGAATCTTGATATTCGGGATGTTCGATTTCAAGTGCCTTTAAAGCTTGCAGGCACCGATCGTACTCACTGTCAGGGACGCTTGGATTGTCCTGTACATAATATTCGTAATTATATTGCTCAAGGCGAGTGCGAAGAGTATCAATTTCCTGCTTGGCATCGTTAAATAAATCAGTTTGGCTCATGAATCCGCAGTTAAGGTCTGTTGATGTTTAATACATTATGTTGTGATTGCTTAAATTTGTTGAAACTGGACAAGTCAAAGGCACGTTTAATCAGCTAAATAAATCTGGATTAACGCAGGTTGAAGGAAATTTAAGCGTAACTCTTCAGGCTGCGTTTAATTGTTGGATCGAGTTCGGTTATATGTATGGCTACTTTTCACTCAATCTCCATGATAATAAGAAAAAATGTGCAGCAGCAGTTGGACATTAAACATCAACAGAACCTAATAATTTGCGTTGTAAAAAGTCGCGTATTTGTTGGCGATGGTGTTCAAGTCGCTGATCTGTGACGTGTGAAAGATTCTCATCTTTAATGGTTGCCCCTAGATTGCTGGCGACACACTGGGCAGTTTCTATCATGCAATTGATGGCTCCGGTGGGGTTTTCAGGCCCTGGTAAGCATAGAAGAAAGCTCACGCCAGGGGTTTCTAGCCCTTCAAGGCTCTCATTGCCAAAGGTGCCAGGTTCCACCATATTAACCACGCTAAATTGAATATCCCCTTGACCATGCTCTTTTTCAAAACGGTAGAAAACGCCATTAGGCTGGTAACGGCAATCACAGGCATCAAGTATGGCTTTTAGCTTGGCGGAGTTCAGCGTATTAGGTGGTGAGGTCATCACATTTAACAGGATGATCTCTTCAGGCTGAGCAATCGGTTCATGCGCGGCTTCTTCAGGAAATTCTATTTCAGGGGTTGCAGTGGAAAGTGGCTGAATGGCATCGGCAATGGTATTGACACTGTTTAAATTTTCAGATTCGGCTTGTTTTTCGAAGGGGGCTTCAGGCTTTTTTTGGAAAGGGTCTTCAAATAAAGGATCAATGTCGTAAGTATTTTTTAGCGCTTTATCGTCTTCGGCACCAACGGTTCTAACGTTACCGACATCAGAGTACTTAAAATCTGTCTCTTCGTCTTTGAAATCTTCGCTACGGTAATTACGCGCAGAGCGTTTTGCACTTTTGGAAAGCTTGACTTGGTTTTGTCTTTCTCGTCTAGCTCGGCGGTAACCATCAAGCGCGACAGCTAAAAGAAGCAAAACGCCGATGACCATAAGCCAGTCCCTGATACTTAGATCCATGACATTCTCCTGCTTAACTGCTTAAAAATTGAACGATCTATGTCCGTTAACTGCATATTAGAAGATTTTTGCATTAATATCACGTTAATGGGTTTTTTTTAAGTTTTTTTAGTCTTATTTGGTTGAACTTGGCGACGTACGCGTTTCATTATTGAAATCTTGTACAACATGTCAATTCCTATGTTGGCTATGTCTTCTCGTGAACAAAGCGCCCAACAAAACTGAATACAAAAACTAAATAATTCAATAATCGCCGTATGTGCTAACTCTATATATGCTCTAAATCAGTGTCTTTATCTATCAAGCTCTGACAAAAGCCGCCTATAGTGATGCTAGCTCCACAGCCTCTTCAACATCAACCGTCACCATCCGTGAAACACCGGGTTCATGCATAGTGACACCTAATAGATGCGTAGCCATTTCCATGGCAATCTTATTATGGGTTATGTAAATAAATTGTACTTGTTTCGACATTTCTTCAACCATTCGGGCATAGCGGCCAACATTCGCATCATCCAGGGGTGCATCAACCTCATCGAGCATACAAAATGGCGCAGGATTAAGTCTGAATATGGAGAAAACCAAAGAAATAGCCGTTAGCGCTTTTTCACCACCGGATAATAAGTGGATGGTACTGTTCTTTTTACCCGGGGGTTGCGCCATGATGGCGACACCGGTATCTAATAGGTCTTCACCCGTCATTTCAAGATAAGCACGGCCACCGCCAAAGACTTTCGGGAATAATTCTTGTACGCCATCATTAATTTTATCGAAGGTTTCTTTAAATTTAAATCGGGTTTCTTTATCAATCTTACGGATGGCGTTTTCAAGTGTGTTCAGGGCTTTTTCCAAGTCCTCGTTCTGTGAATCTAAATAGGTTTTACGTTCTTGTGCTACTTTAAATTCTTCAATCGCAGCAAGGTTGATTGCGCCCAATCGGCTGATACGATTGCGCGTTTTTTCAAGGGTCTCTTTCCATACTTTTTTTGAGGCCTCTTCAGGTAGGAGCTTGATGACATCATCTAATGAAAAGTTATCTTCCGTGAGCTGATTTTTTACTGTCTCACGCTTAACTTCAATGCCTTGTGCCGCAATGCGGGATTTTTCGAGTTCGCCTCGAATGTTCTGATTTTCTTGTAGCAGGCGGTTTTTTTCCTGTTCGGTATCGCGCATGCTAGCTTCAACTTGCTCAAGTTTATCTTTTTCTATCCCGAGATCCTGTTCTGCCGATAAGCGCTTATCCAATAAGACTTCCAACTCATCCTGAAGATTTTGATCAGGTTGCTGAAGGTTATTGAGCGATTCTTCTAATTGGCTTTTTCGACCGAGCACGTGCTGGAGTTGTTGATCCATTCGCGCCTGTTGTTGAATAAGATTGTTTTTGCTGGTTGCTGCACTTTGATGTTCTATGCGTAGATTGGAGACTTTATCTCGTAGTTGACGAAGCCGATCAAGGCTGGCCTCTCGCTCTTCTCGTAACCGGTCTTTCTCATCCCCAAGCTGCATTTTCTGCTCAGAGTCTTCAGCCATTTTGCCAATCGCCATCTCAAGAACGGCACGGGATTCTGCCAGTTGATCCTGCTCATGCACCAATTGCTCATGTGTTTCTTGCAGATCGCTTTTTAAACGAGCCTTAGTCGCAATCATTTGTTCAATTTTGGATTGCAGGGCTGTACGTTCATTTTCTTTTTGTGCTTTTTCCTGGCCCAATTGCTTTAATTCATTGGCCCATTGGTCTTTTTGGCGTTCTGCATCGGTCAGTTGCGCTAACGTTTGTTGGTGTGATTCCTGAAGCGCTGTTTCGCTGGCAAGCAATTCCTCTAGTGTTTTAGTTAGAGATTCTAGTTCACGCTGTCTCGCAATTAACCCATCACGGGCAGCATTGTTACCCAGCTTTTTAACCCAATTGTGGCCAACCCATATGCCATCTAAAGTGATGAAGGATTCATTTGCGGCAAGTTGGATGCGATTATTCAGTGCGTATTCGAAAGAATCGGCAACATAAATGCCGGCAAAAAAGCTGTTTAAATGGTTGTTGCCGTGGACTTTCGATGCGAGCGGTGTGCCAGAGAAGTGGCCTTGATAATCCAATGTGGCTTCATCAATCAAGCAAATGTCGGTATGGGTTAATTGATTGATTGCCTCGCCTAAATGATCAAGAGAATTAACACAAATACCCTGCAAATGCTCAGACAATACGGTTTCAACGGCGGTTTCAAACCCCGACTCCACCTTTAATCCATCGGCAATTCGCGGCAACTCTGAAAGATTGTGTGTGGTCAGCCATTGATTTAATCGTGCATTGCCATCATCGAAGGCAGCCTGTTGGAGGGCTTCAAGCGATGCCGTTCGGCCTTTTTTCGATTGAATGTCGGTATTGAGCTGGTTTAATTGGCTGCTTTGGGCTTGCGTGTTTTCTCTTAATTGCTCAATGGTCGCTTGAGCATTTTCAAGATGAGCTTCCTTTTCAAGCCAATTTTCTTCAATCACTTCAATCGACTCGGTGAGTGCCTCAATGACGTCTTCGGATTCATCTGAGCCGGTGGCTGAGAGTTCATCTTGTAGTCGACGCTTTTTATCATTTAACCGAGTGATAATGGTTTCGCCATGTTGAATTCTGGATTGTTCGACTTCGACTTTTTGTTGCGCCTGATTGGCGATTTGATGGAAGTTTTCCCAGTTCTCCTGCCAGGATTGTAGTTTTTCTTCAATCAATTGTTGAGATTCTTCGAGCGCCTCCTGCTCTTCTTGCATTGCCTCTAACTCTGGCTCGATGGCTAGAATTTTTTCTTCAAGCTGTTCGAGTTGAACCTGATCTTCTTCTTTTAAAAATTCACTCTCTTTGACTTGGGCTGCAACATCTTCAAGCTCTGCCGTATATTTCTCGAGACTTTGTTGATGGTTTTGAATAATTTGTTCAGCCTTGGCAATTTCATTACCGATACTGTAGTAACGATCCTGGGCTTTATTAAAACCTTCTCTGGCCTGTGCCTGGGATTCATAAAAGGTTTCCATTTCAGCATCCAGGCGCGTTTGCTCAGTGACAACTTTTTCTAAATCCAGTGAGAGTTTGTCAATTTCTGACCCTCCAGCTTGGAAGATTGAGTCCAGTTCCTGCCACTCTATGGCTAGAAGCTCAGCACTTAGCTGCCTTTCTTCGGCTTTAAAATTGGTGTATTTCTCAGCGGCATCGGCTTGTTTTTGTAGGTGCTGGAGCTGACGATCCAATTCTTCGCGGATGTCAGTGAGTCGCTCAAGGTTTTCAATTGTCCGCTTCATGCGGTTTTCGGTTTCTTTTCGACGCTCTTTATACTTTGAGATGCCAGCGGCTTCTTCAATAAAAATACGAAGCTCCTCAGGCTTTGACTCGATTAATCGAGAAATCATGCCTTGTTCGATGATGGCATAACTTCGAGGGCCCAACCCCGTGCCCAAGAAAATATCAGTAATGTCTTTACGGCGGCATTTTTGGCCGTTCAGGAAGTAATGGTTTTGCCCTTCTCTTGTCACTCGCCTTTTGATGCCAACCTCAGAAAAGCTGGCATACTCTCCGCTTATCGCGCCATCAGAGTTATCAAAGATGAGCTCAATCGATGCTTGCCCCACGGGCTTTCTCCCGCCTGAGCCGTTAAAAATAACATCCGTCATTGACTCGCCACGGAGATTTTTCGCAGAACTTTCACCCATTACCCAGCGAACAGCATCAATAATGTTGGATTTGCCACAGCCATTAGGTCCAACCACGGCAGACAGATTCGCCGGGAAGTTAACCGTTGTCGGGTCAACGAAGGATTTAAAACCTGCAAGCTTGATTGATTTTAAGCGCATGAGGGATTCTTTTGTTGGGTATCTTTTAAGTTAGGTTTAATTCAGACAATTAGTGTAGAGGGCGTTCTCTATTAAATTCAAATTTCTATTGCCGCGTAACATCTCATCATTCCGCGTTAATAATCAAAACAATCAGCGAAGCATGCTGAATTTAATTCAGAACACCGCCTCGATTGTTTATATTTTATGACAATTTTTAGTAGGTTCAACCTAGTCGACAATGTATCTGGTTAACCAGGTATCTTGTCAACCAGGTATCTAGGCGACTGAGTATCTAGGCGACTGAGTATCAAGCTTAGGGTCAAAAAGTGTACACAACAGAGGCCAGTGTCTCAATGTCTGTATTCTTTTTGTCGTCAGCGACTTCGGAGTTATGCTTAAGCCCGTAAGACACTCTCAATGACAGCTCATCGGTCAATCGTGATTTGACAAAAACGTTGGTTCGCGTGATGGTGTTAATGTCGGATGATTCAACGATGATTGTCTGGCCAAATTCTGCAGATTCTGAAAATTGATAGGAAAATTCTTCTGAAAAATAACCCAGAAAACTGTCCTCACGCTTTTTGGCATCTTCTTTTTTTTCCTGTATTCCACCGATACCGGCTTCAATCGAGAGTTGAATGGTATTTTTATTGATGAGTAGATGACCAATCCCTATAACGTAGGTTGCTTGGTAATCGAAGCCACTAAAGAGGTCTTTTTCATAAGTGGCCCTAAAGAATCCATAGGTTGATTTATTGAAATTACGATCAAGTTTTTCAGTGATGTAATACTTTTCTTCCGTTCGTTTTTCATCACTGACAGTATTGTTCGCATAGAGGTTCAGGGTATTTTTCCAAGGCTGGTCATCAAACACCAGTTTTTGATGAAACGAAAGGTTATTTTCATTGGTATTACCCTTGGCGAATTTATAACCCAAAGCCGTTTCGCCTGACCATTTTTGTGGTTTTTCATCTTTTTTTTCTGCTTCATTAGCGAAGCTTGCCAGAGGTATTGAAGTAAGGAATATCAATAGTAATGAGCGCATAAGTGTTTTTATTTTGCTTGGAACGAAATGGGGATTATACCGACTAATATAGATTGCAACCATTTTAAATTGATTGACTATCTTTATAACAACATTATTTTTCAAACGACTCCATGGATAAATCCCTTCAATCCCATCCATCTGCTTATGAGCGTTGGTCTTTACTGCCTTTAGTGCTTTTTTTGCTGGTATTTATCGGATGTGGGCTTTATTTCAGTCTATTTGGCGATGCTAAAGGCTTTCATTCCTTTCCGCCGGTGATGGCAACCTTGCCGAGCATCGCTTTAGCGATTGTGTTGGCAAGAATATTTAAAGC
>CAKMZU010000007.1:16141-25773 GCA_929200485.1 uncultured Gammaproteobacteria bacterium
GGAGCAATCGGGTTGTGTTAAGGCAACGGTAAATCTAGGCTTGAGTGTTATGCCGGCCGGCTTTTTATTGGCGGGTTTTTTTGTTCTGTCGAGCCTAATGTCAACGGCCATGGGGACCTCTGTCGGCACAGTGGCTGCTTTATCAGCCATTGCTCTGGGCATGGCAGGGGAGGCGGACATACATCTGGGGTTAATGGCAGGCGTGTTGATATCGGGAGCGATGTTTGGCGATAATCTGTCATTGATCTCCGATACCTCGGTTGCGGCAACCAGCACACAGGACTGTCAGCCGAGAGAAAAATTTCTGGAGAATTTTAAAATTGTCGTACCGGCTGCCGTTGGGTTGTTTTTGATATATTGGGTAATGTCGCCGGGTGCACCTCTGAATATAACCCCTGATTTCTCCGTATGGATGGTAGTGCCTTATCTGATGATATTTATATTGGCATTGCTGGGTGTGCCGGTTCTTATTGTTTTAGTGGTCGGTTGTTTAATCGCAGGATTTTTGGGTATTTATTTCCGTCAGATCACAATGGTTGATTTACCTGGGGTCTATTTCGATGGGTTTATGTCTCTTTTGGATTTTATGCTACTTTCACTTGCGATTAGCGGCTTGGGCATGTTGGTCGAAAAATCTGGTGGATTAAGCCTGATCCAAAATGCAGTGATGGAAAGTGTTTCCAATCTGATGAAAAAAAAGACGCAATCGCAAAAAACGATCGGCGAATTAGCGATTGCGGTATTGGTTTCCTTAAGTAATTTGGCGACGGCGAATAACACCATAGCGATTTTGTTATCAGGCGTGGCAGCACGGTCTATTGCAGAAAAGACAAAGATTGTTAAAAAACGTGCCGCGAGTATATTGGATATTTTTTCCTGTGTGATTCAAGGCGTTATTCCTTGGGGAATGCAAATATTGATTATATCTGCGGTTTTTAAAATTTCGCCTATGGAAATATCGCTATATGCATTCTATCCGTGGTGTTTATTATTTGTAGCGCTGTTTAATATCTGGTCATCTGACAAGTTTAGGGCGAGTGGTTCATAAACAGTGGCTCACCGGAAGGTACACAGCCCTTCGACAGGCTCAGGATGAATGGGAGCGAAATAAGGGGAGTATTAGTAATCTACCCCTTTACGTGCCTTGACTCCGGCTTTAAAGGCATGTTTGCTGTCGTGTATTTCTGATACTGTATCGGCTAATTCCCTCAAGGCTTTACCGCCTCCACGGCCGGTAATAACAACGGATTGTTCGGGCGGACGGTTTTCGATTGCGTTGACGACCGTGGTTTCATCCAAATATTTATAAGCCAGCATATAGGTCAATTCATCCAGTACGACTAAATGATTCTCCGGGTTTTCTAACTGTTTAAGCGCGACTTCCCAGGTTCGCTCTGCTGCTGCAATATCTTTTTCTCTATCTTGCGTGTTCCAGGTAAAACCTGTGCCCATTTGGTAGAAATCGACTTCCGGGTGCTTGTCTCTAATAAAAATTTCCTCACCAGAGAGTTGTTCGCCTTTGATAAATTGCGTTATGGCCACTTTATAGCCATAACCTAACGAACGTAGCACCATGCCAAATGCGGAGCTGGATTTACCTTTGCCGTCGCCAGTTAACAATAGAACGATGCCACGCTCTTCATCCGCGGCAGCAATGCTGGCATCCACATTGGCTTTTTGCTTTTCCATGCTTGCCTTGTGTTTGGCGTTCTTTTTGTCATTGCTCTCATTGTTATTGGTCTGGTCAGTCATGGCAGGTTTGGGTCGTTATAAAGCGTAGTCGTAGGTTAAGCTAAAGAAGCCGGTAATGCCAGCAGTGTTATAGCCACTGTTGACGACATAATCCTGATCAAACAAATTGGCGAATTTAAGCTTTGCCGTAAGACCTCTAGCTATTTTATAAGCGCTGAACACATCGACAGTGGCAAAGCCGGGCATTGTGTTTCTGTTGTAGTCCAGGCTTCGTGATTGGGCCAGCAATGTCATACCAAAACTGATTTTTTCGAAGCTCTGTATCAAATCCAGTGTGAGTATGTTTTTAGGGCGGAAAGTGAGTTGCTCGTGCGTTGTTCTGTCTTCAGCATCGACATAGCTATAGCTCACATTTAACCAAAGCGAATCCCATTGGTAACCCACAATAAAGTCAAAACCCTGTATTTCAGCTTTGTTTATATTCATCGCAATATATTGATCACCAACCTTGGGTGAGGCGATCATATCTTCCATTTTGTTCAGGTATGCTGAGACTTCATAGTGTAAATACTCTTGAAAGCCTTTAAAGCTTATTTCAAATTGTCTTGAAGTTTCAGGACTGAGATTGGGGTTTGGAATGAACTTGTCAGACTTGTAATAGAGATCATTAAAGGTTGGTGCCCGGAAAGCCGTACCATAGCTTAGAACCAATGTCCCTGCATCAAGGGGTATGCCAAAGGAGACATTGCCAGTGGTGCGATCACCGTAAGCATTATTGCTGTCGTTCCTGACAGTCGCCTGGAGCTCGAAAAAGTCATAATTGATCAGGTGTTGAAAGAAAAGTGCATGATTATTCCTGCTATCAACAGGGTTGTCATTTTGATCAACGTATTCGTTACCTATCGGCGGAATGGAACCATCAATGTTTTCCTTTCGGTATTCAAAACCAAGTGTGCTGGTTTGGTTCATATTCCAGTTAACATCATTCTGCCAAAGTGCTGAAGTTCTATTGGTTTTAAATACATTTAGATAGTCTGCCTGGTCTCGATACAAATCACGTTTCTCATCTTTAACTTGCGCAAGATTTAATGTCGTTACCCATTGCTCAGTTAATTCATACTGATAATTGGTAAACAGGTTATCTATGAAACGCTTATTGTAGGCATCATGAGGATTAAGATTTCCCATATCATAATCATTTTTTCCCTGATCATGAAAATAGCCAAGTGTCCATTTGCCTGATGACCCAAGCTCCTGAGTTAATGATGCTTGAAGCCCTGTGTTATCAAAAGCATCATCATCCTTGTCAAATTGATTGGTTTTAGCTTGAGAGCTGAAGCCGTCCGTTTGGTGCTTCATATAGTTGACCTGCATCTTGGTACTGCCAGTCAAATTATAACGCGCAGCGGCAGCATATCGCTGAGTATTATAGGTACCGTAACCTGCTTTGATCATGGCATGATTAGGCGCAGTGTCATCTTGAGTGATAATGTTGATAACCCCACCAATGGCATCTGCCCCGTAAAGCGATGTCCGAGCGCCCCTAACCACTTCAATACGTTCGATTTGATCAGGGTCGATATAGGAAAGATCTGCTCCACCAGAGGTTGCAGAATTCATTCGCTGGCCATTAATCAAGACTAAAGTTTGAGATGAGTTAGTGCCACGAAGAAAAACACCTAGCTGACTGCCATACGACCCGCTTGTCTTAATAGACAATCCTGGAACTTGCCTGAGCAATTGCGCCATATCATGAATTTGCAACTTTTGGATTTGCTCTTTGGTAATTAGCGTAACGGGTGCTAATTCTTTATCGATGGTTTGAGGGGTGCGCGTTCCAATCACAACCGTTTCTTCCATCGTTTTTGCAATAGTCGCTTGAAGAAATGTCGTGGAGAGAATTGCCGTTAATAGTATGACCGGATTACGCATAATAAAGCCCCTCAACCCAAAGAAATCTCTTAGACAGTCATTTTCATAAAAAAGTCCTTATGAAATACAAAACAAGGTTAATTTGTTTATTATTAATGCCGTTAACTAAATGACGCGTGAAATAGGAAAGAGCGCTTTGAAACTTTCGTTGTTCAACCAGCACATGTTGACTTGGTAAATGGATTGGATGTGTTCCAGTGTTAGTACATGCTGCGGATCGCCATAAGCTTTTAGTTGACCCTCGTCTAGTAATGCCAGAACATCACAAAATCGGTAAGCGAGATTTAAGTCATGCAGGCTGATAATGACAGTTTTGCCTTCCAGCGCTTTGTCTTTAAGAATCTCCAATACTTGTAATTGATGGAATGGATCAAGGGCAGCGATGGGCTCATCGGCAATGATGCACTCGGGTTCACCTGCCAGTACGCGGGCAAGCAATACACGGGTAAGTTCTCCTCCGGATAATGTTAAAATATTCTGATGCCGGAGTTTTTCGCAATCAGAATGGATGATGGCGTCTTCCACCGCACGTGCATCTTTCGGCTGCCACTGACTAAAGGTTGATTGATAGGGTAGTCGCCCTAATGCGATAACTCTTTGGGCTGATAGAGGCCATGATATTTCAGCTTTTTGTGGAAGATATCCAATAGTGCAGGCACGTTCTTTATGGCTTAACGTACCTGGTTTTTTGCCTTGATAGAGAATCTTGCCTTTGGTTTGTTTGATAACGCCTGAAATCAGACGCATCATTGTGCTCTTGCCTGCGCCATTTGGGCCGATCAGTCCGATCATTTTTCCTTTAGGAAAATCGAGAGAAATATTATCAAGTATCTTCTTGCTGTGGCGGATAACGCTTACTTGATTAAGGCTGATCATGATTTTTCCCGAGCCGCAAAATAAGATAAAGAAAAAATGGGCCTCCAACTAAAGAGGTAACCACACCTAATTTGATTTCTTGCGTTGTTGAGACTTGCATGACAATGGTGTCGGAAATAATCATAAACAAGCTGCCAATTAAACCACTTAAAAAGATAAGCCTCCCCGGTTGATACTTGACTAAAGGCCGGCATAAATGCGGAACGATTAACCCGACAAATCCAATGTTGCCTGCGATAGATACGGCTGCGCCAATACCTAACGCGGTGGCAATAATTAATTTGATCTGCTCATTTTTGAGATTAAAACCTAATGAAATGGCAGATTCTTCGCCAAGGGTTAGCGCATCTAAAAATTTTGCCGATGACAGCAGTAAAAGAAAAGCGACTAAAATAAAAGGAAACACCCCCCCCACATCCATCAGGCTTTTGTGGCTAAGGGACCCCATTAACCAGAAGACGATTTCACTCATGGCATAAGGATTTTTTGATAGGTTGAGCGCTATAGAGATCAGTGAGGCCGCAAAAGCGTTGATGGCAACCCCTGCTAGAATAATGCGTAAGTTGTGGTGATTACTTCCGGACAGTAAAAATATTAATGCCATGCCAATAAATGCACCTAGCATTCCAGTAGCAGGCAAAAGATACCAGGCTTGGCTTGCAAATCCAAAATATAAGGCAATAACAGCGCCTAAGGCTGCGCAGTTAGAAACACCTAACAGATCAGGTCCTGCCAGTGGGTTACGTAAAAAACCCTGCATGACGGCACCGGTTGTTCCTAAGATAAATCCCACTAATATTGCGAGAAGCAGCCTCGGAATTCGAATTTCAAAAAATATCAGTTCAATCAATGCTTTTTTTTCTGACGCTTGAAACAACTGGCTAAGAGATAAGTTCACTTGAGAGCTGCTGCTGCCAAGGTGTAAAACACTAGCCACAAGAATCGTCAGAATAATCAACACTATGAGCCATCGATTGTTGTGCGAGAATGCAGTCAATTTATCGTTGCTCCATGATTTGCTCAGCGGCAAGTAATGAACCAAACCCAGCGCAACTGAGTTTGTTGGCATTAACAAATATTAAACGACTCTGGTTTAGTAATCGATTGAGTGCAGGGTGTTTTAGCATTTGTTGCGATAGCGAATCATTGTTTGAAAAGTCATCCTCTAAAATAATGATGTCAGGGTTATTCCACAGCAGGGTTTCTAAAGATAAATATCCATGCCCTTTAACCCCTAATTCAGTCGCTAGATTGGTTAATCCGGTAGCCTCTAAAATAGCGTTATAAATTGTCCCCTCGCCATGGGTAAATCCATTAGGTGCATAGAATATGGCTGTTTGGTTTGGTCGGTTTTTGGCATCCTTCGCGACAATGGTTAATCGTTTATTGAAATCGTGGAGTAATCGATTGGCTTTATCCGTCTTATTAATGAGTTTGCCAATGCGTGAGATATTCCTGCGAATGCCTTCAAAATTAGTGGCCGGTTCAATGATGGTGAAGGATAAACCAAAATTATTTAACCCATGTATCAAATTCTTATCGCTGTATTGGCTTGCCAAAATTAACGAAGGATTTAATAAAATCAGCGCATCAAGGCTGGGTAGAATAACCTGCGTTTTTTTAACTTGGGAGTAAAGGTAGTTGTACCCTTTGTTTAGGGCTAAAGGTGAGAAATAATAATTTGTATGCTTATCTTGAAAGAGAATCAGCCATTGATCGGTGCATAGGTTAATGGATACAACGGGTTCTGATTTTTCTGTGGGTTCGATTGCTGTGACATAGGCTGTTAACCACAGGCTGATTATAAGGGTGGCACCCTTCGACAAGCTCAGTGTGAAGGAGAGGGTATAGAATCCACTCATCCTGAGATTGTCGAAGGATGCTTTCATTGCAAGGCAGTCTCTTTGAATCGGAGCGCTATAGCGCTATAGAGTTGCATTATTGTTACTGGCGATACAAAGCTTAGATCTAATTAGATTGCAGTGTTCGCTTAAGTTCCCAATGTATGGGTAGGTTCGGTCGATGGATGTGATTATTCCGTCGATGTGAAGCTTTAGGTGATACGCTTGCGATGTATGTATCAAATAGTCGTAATTATTTTTGAACCTTCCAATAATTCACTGTTCGAAAAGTTTAATCGCAGCTATGAAAAATCTAGTTCTGACGCCCTCCTTAAAAAAGATGCAAGGTTAATTGTTAGCTAGAGAAATTGATTCATTATAGATAGTTATTCTATGCCAAATTTATCATTTATTTTCACATTCTTTTTTCTGGTTATATTGATAAATGAATCAAACGCGGGTAAGTATGATAAGAATAAGAAGCAAGGGTCTCCCGTAATAACAAAACAACCAGAAAAACACTCGAGAGTAGGAACTGTTGTAAAATATGAACATGGTGAAGTTTCTATAATCGCTGATGATTCTGGTGAAACGTCCAGAATTCTAGCGGAAGGTCAAGACGGAAAGGGTTTAGAAAACGACGAGGAAATCTCTAGGGGTCCAATAAAGCAAGCGAGTTCAAAACGCACAAGTCGAACCAATAACTGTTGCACCAACGAAACCTGGCTAAAAACAGTTAGAGTGGGTGGCATTTGTTTACATGGTGCTAATGCTGCAGCAATTTACACAACGGCGGGTTTGGCTCCTTCAATAGGATTCAAAATTCTTAGAGTCGTGGCAAGTTCCCTTGTGTTCAGTTCAGCCAATGTTTGTATATCATGCCGTAAAGGCGATTTCGGCTGTAAGCATTCAGATTTCTTGGCCCCTGTAATGGCTTGTGGTTGTTCAGTCCTTCCGACGGCAGCATCCCTCTATGTTACTGGAGGTACAGATCATTTAGCTGATTTAGGTTCTTATGCGGGATCCTGTCTGTGTAATGCGTGTTGCTTTCAAGTGCTGCCACATATAACTACACCTCCTGGCGATTGCATCCCTACTTGCTGCAAAGCAGGCGTTTTCCCGGATTTCAGAACAGTGAGAGATATAAGAAAGGCAAAATACCTCCCAGATGAAGAATATCCAAAAGGATGCTGCAAATGCATGAGGCTCTTTTATGAGTGTTGTGAATATGGTTGCTACGCTTCAGATCAATAAATCAGAGGCATTGTCATTGTTGATAAGAACAAAGATAGTTTGCTTGAAATTTTCCTATGTACAAATAGTTTCAGGTATTGATCTAAAAAAGGCTCATAAATGAGCCATTAAATAGGGAAAAGGTGATAACAAGAGGCTCAAAGGCTTAAAGGCTATAAAGTGCTTGATGAGCCTGAACCTGAACGGCTGAAAAAGCCATCTTGCCTGCAAAATCTTTGGCATTATTATCAAGCGATAAACAGGCTTCTTCAGGGCTGATTTTAAGAATGTTAGCCATGTCTGTCATGTCTTGAGCAATGGTGGCCTCACTGTAATCGGCGATTAATTGATAGAATTCATTGATTTGTTCATCCGTTTCAAACAAGACCGCTTTGGCCTTCGCTAAATCTTTTTTATGAACCTCAGTGAATGCCTGGCGGAAATTGGCAATATCCACACCTTTAGCAAAACAATAGGTGCTGCGAGTTCGCTCATTAGCAAGGTAATATCCCATAAAAACCGTCGCTGCTGCTTGCTGTTTTTTTACTGGATTTTTTTCGTTGGTTAGAATCTCTTCGATGTTATCGGTAGCTTGCTCTTGAAGTTGTGTTGAGCGGGCAATATCAGTATCCCTCTCATATTCATCATTGCGAAGAGAGTTAACGGCTTCGTTATACATCTCCTTGTCAACGGCGACCTGAGCAGCTTTTTGGGTTTTTAGAACATAAAACGTGCCGGATAGTCCTACCAGAACAATCGCAATGATTAAGATAACCCAGTTTTTCATGCAAAAGCCTCAAATTAAATTAAAAATATGAGTCAAGTATAGTAGACATAAAATTTATGGTGAGATTATTCAAATAATAAATTGTTCCCTGAATACCTTATTTATTGTCGCACTTTTATTGTCTCTCTATGAGTTTTTAAATTTTTATGATTTGATGGTTCGAACTGGTCATAAGAAACGGGTACGTTATTAATAGACTCTTTAGGTTTAACATTTTCGTATTGAATTTCTTCCCGGCTAGGCTGAAAAGTGCCAGGTGGATGCATGATTTCATAGTCGCTGTTGGTCGGATTGATTTTGGGCGGGTGCATTGTTTCATAGCCCTTTGTGTCAGAGACTGTTTGATTGCCTGAGTCTTTTACTTGCAGTGTATTCACTGCCCTTCGGTCGTTGCTGTTATTTAAATGGTCGTAATTATTATTTGACGCTTTAGGATCTTGTCTATTCAGATGGTCGTCGGTGTTTATCTCCAAGCGGTCATAGTGGTTATTTTTGTTCGCTGATTGCTGTCTGTTTAAATGGTCGTAATTATTATTTGACGCTGTAGGCTTTTGTCTATTCAGACGGTCGTAGGTGTTTGTTTCTAGGTGGTCATAGTGGTTATTTTTGGTCGCTGATTTTTGCCTGTCCAGATGGTTGTAGGTTCCTGTGTCCAAATGATCATAGTCATTATTCGAATGTTTTGGTTCTTGTCTGTTCAAGCGGTCGTAGTGAATCTTTGAATTCGCAGGATTTGTAATATCTGTCGTTTTATTTATGCGCTTTGGTCTTGGTGTTGTCGGTGCCGGCGGTGGAATGACCTCATAATCTGGTTCAGGTATGGCTTGATAAATATGGTTATCGAATTTGGAGATTTCTTGATAGGCCGGCTCAGTTACTTGACCCTCACGCGTTGTATTATTTATGCGTTTTGGCCTTGGTGTTGATGCTATTGGTGGTGCTGATGGTGGTGCTGATGGTGGCATGCGCTTATGGTTGTTAAACTTGGAAATTTCTTCATAGATTGGTTCTCTTATTTGAGCTGCATTGGCTTTTCTATAGTCCATGCGGGTATCTAAGTGCTTATAGCTATCTCCGGATTCTTTTTTTGTTTTAGGTAAGCGTTTAAGGGACGACTTAATTTGTGTAAGTTTATTTTTTGCCCGATTGAGAAGGTTTCTGGATGAGTGTTCCTTAGGTTTATCCATTTCACTCAGGTTATGTTGGCTGTCAATCTCAGGAGTATCTGCAACTTCTGTTGTAGGATCGGTAAACGGGTTAGGCTCGGCATT
>CAKMZU010000008.1:0-11679 GCA_929200485.1 uncultured Gammaproteobacteria bacterium
GATCACAGGTTCAGGATATTTTAGCGAGACAATTTCATCGTAAACCTCATTAAGGTCTGTCTCTTTTTTACCAAGGAGAATGACTGTTGCACCATATCTGGCAAAGGTTATTGCCGCTGCTTTACCGATGCCGCGATTAGCACCTGTGACGAGAATAACCTTATTGTTTAGTAGTTGGTCTGGAGCCTGATAATTAAACATTGAAAAATTCTTTAATGAAGTTTTTGAGATCGTCAACTGTGTCGACAATTTTCTTGGCCTGCCAAGTTTCTATAGGATCTTCGTGAGTGATATAGCCAAAGCCACAAGCCAAAGAGAAAACGCCAGCATTGTTTGCCGCCTCCATATCACGGTGATGATCGCCAGCATAAAGGCTGTTGTTTTTTGACGCGCCCAGTTTCTTCAGGGCTAAAATAATCCCTTCTGGATCTGGTTTTGGATGGGTCACATTTTCAGGGCAGATTATACAATCGTTTGTTGGCGCAATGCCAAATTTTGTCAATAAGGGTATGGTAAAACGATGATTTCTGTTGGTGACCACCCCGTAGGCAATTTGGTTTTCTGAAAGCCAGTCTAAAAGTGCCAGTATACCTTCATAAGGTTTAGCTTTCGTTGCCACATTTTGTTCGCAGAGTGCTAACAGCTGTTGAATTTTTTCGTCTTGGGGTAGGTTGCAGTTATCAGGGAAAGCGCAGCGAATCATTGCCACTGCACCACCTGATACATGAAAACCGATTTCAGTCAGCGACATTGGAGCAAGTGAGTATTGCTCGCGAATAGCATTAATACTTTCAGCGAAGTCGGGCGCGGTATCAATCAATGTACCATCAAGATCAAAAAGTACGGCGGCAGGCGTTTGTTTTTGAGTGGCCAAGGTTAGAGAGTGCTCTTAATTGTCGTCAATATTCTGTTGCGGCTAAAAAACTTATCAGTTAAGGCGAAATCAGTGCAGTTTAGTCATCTAAACACGCTGGTGTTAACGCAAAATGAAGAAATTTTAAGCACAACCCCAAGGGTGCTTTCTATTTTTCTGTCTGTTATCGTTATCAATCGTCCAAATAGATTCACTATTTATTTTTCATTCGGTCTTATACAGTAAAAAAAGCTCAACGCAGAGATATCTAGGGTTTACTGTCATTACGCTGGCTTTTGAACATGCATCATATAGTTAACGCTGGTGTTCTTCGATAGAAAGTAATTTTTTGTTAAAGGGTTGTATTCCAATCCTACCATTTCATCAACCGTGCAACCGGCTTGACGGACAAAACTTGCTAGCTCAGACGGCTTAATCAATTTTTCGTATTGGTGGGTACCTTTAGGTAGGAGTTTAAGGATGTATTCGCCACCAATAATGGCAAACAGCCAGGATTTTGGGTTTCGGTTGATCGTTGAAAAAAATAAATGGCCACCGGGTGCGGTTAGGTCGGCGCAAGCTTTAACAACGGAAGCTGGATCTGGCACATGTTCAAGCATCTCCATGCAACACACAACATCAAAAGTACCAGGAGCTTTTTGAGCTAATTGCTCGGTGCTTGTGACTTGATACTCAATATCAAGCTTGGATTCATGTAGGTGTAATTTGGCAACGTTAATAAGTTCATCGCCCATGTCGATGCCTGTGAGAATACCGCCCCGTTGCGCCAAGCCTTCGGATAATATGCCTGCGCCGCAGCCGACATCCAATACAGTCTTCTCAGAAACGTTGGCGAGTTTATCAATGTAGTTTGCACGAAGCGGGTTGATATCATGAAGCGACTTCATGTCACCTTCAGTATCCCACCAGCGATTGGCAAGGGACTGGAATTTCTCAATTTCCTTGTCGTCAACATTTTGGGTGGATTTGGAATTGGATTCTGTCGTCATAGCTGATTAACCCCTGATTTATCTTGTTACTTTACTGGTTTTATCCCTATATGAAAAGCTGGGAATGTGAACCTTTGGCGTTGATGGTTATCTATAAGGCAAAGCGTCTTTCAAAGTAGGTGGGGTTGATAATGTCGGCTTATGCATTAAAACGCATTCTATTGATTGTTTTGTTGTTGTCTAGTGTCAGTGTGTACTCTACGACTTTTCAGCAGTTTTTGTTAGCGGTTGCAGCACTTTCAGTTGCATCGGGAGGTGGGGCTGGTAGTAATGGTGTTGTCGCACTTGATAAACAAAATGTTATTTATATAGATGATACTGAGATGTCTGGAAGTGGGGTGTCTGGAAGTGGGGTGTCTGGTGATGTGGAATTCTCTGGGAGTGGCAGTGATACAGAGTTCTCAGTAGGGATGGAGCCTTTTTCTACAGCGTCTATTTGTGAAAAGTTGGCCTCTATAAAAGAGCCTTTTAAAAATACTTTGCCAGGCTCAAGAGGTAAAAAAGGATTGATTTGTATGACAAAAGGCCAGTTCGATACAATAAAATCTCTGATTGAAGACATAGAAGGACAAACGAACGATGCTTTTTATCGGTGGGGCTATTGGAAGAACACGACGCTTTCCTCTGAAAAAGAACGAAAAAGAATTGGGGGAGAATATGATCAACTTTATAAGCGATATCTTGGTCTAAACACAAAACTTATCGAGTCTCAAAAACAAGCAGGTAAAAACGCCGAGTTGTCGTCACAATGCAAGGCTAGGGAGCAGCAGTGTCGTAGGAGGCTTGATAACTTCCATAGAAAAAATGATAAAGCTAGAAAAAATCAACGGCCAAAATCCAAAAACAAGAAAAATAACGGGAGATAAAGAAAGGCCTTAATTTACAACGGAGATTGAAATTCAAGCGCGTTATTGGTTAATTGTTGCTCAGCTGAAGATGGTCGCGTCCTTTGGAGTTTTTGTGTTACAATGATTGATTAATTTTAGCCAGTCTCAGTCGGTCAGGATGTTGCCCTCGCATGAGTGAATTGTCTCAAAATGTTGTCCCTGTAAATATCGAAGATGAATTAAAGCAGTCTTACCTTGATTATGCGATGAGCGTCATCGTAGGTCGTGCGCTGCCCGATGTGCGTGACGGTTTGAAGCCCGTTCACCGGCGAGTGCTGTATGCGATGGATGAGCTCGGTAACGACTGGAATAAAGCCTACAAAAAATCCGCGCGTGTTGTCGGGGATGTCATCGGTAAATATCACCCCCACGGTGATACAGCCGTTTATGACACCATCGTCCGTATGGCGCAGCCTTTTTCCCTGCGCTATATGCTCGTGGACGGTCAGGGGAATTTCGGTTCAGTTGATGGTGATTCGCCTGCTGCGATGCGATATACCGAAATTCGCATGCGTAAAATGGCGCATGAATTATTGGCAGATCTTGATAAAGAAACGGTTGATTTTGTTGATAACTACGATGGTTCTGAAAGGATCCCGTCGGTGCTTCCCACGAAAGTTCCCAATTTATTGATCAATGGTTCATCTGGTATTGCGGTTGGGATGGCAACCAATATTCCTCCACATCATCTAGGTGAAACCATTAATGCTACGTTGGCGCTAATAGATAACCCAGAGATTTCCATTGATGAATTAATGGAACACTTGCCGGGGCCTGATTTTCCTACGGCAGGCATCATTAATGGGCGAGCAGGAATTGTTCAAGCCTACCGCACAGGGCGTGGGCGTATTGTGATGCGAGCACGAGCTGAAGTTGAAGTGCACCCTAAGACGGGCCGCGAGTCCATTATCATCACAGAAATCCCTTATCAGTTAAACAAAGCACGTTTGATTGAAAAGATCGCTGAATTAGTGAAAGACAAAAAGATTGAGGGCATCTCTGAATTGCGTGATGAATCCGATGCCAATATTCGTGTGGTGATTGAGGTTAAACGTGCCGAGTCAGGTGAGGTGCTATTAAATAACTTATATAACCAAACGCAATTGCAAAGTGTTTTCGGTATTAATATGGTGGCCTTGATCGATGGTCAGCCAAAATTATTAAACCTTAAGCAGGTGATTGAGGCGTTTGTTCTGCATCGCCGTGAAGTTGTTACGCGTCGAACCGTTTATCTGCTCCGAAAAGCGCGTGAACGTGGCCATATTCTGGAAGGCTTGGCGGTTGCTATTGCCAATATTGATCCAGTCATTGCGATGATTAAAGCCTCGACGACAGGCGCAGAAGCGCGTGAAAATTTAATGGCGCAAGGTTGGGATATTGCAGGCATCTCTTCGATGCTTGAGAAAGCGGGCGAAGATGCCTGTAAACCTGATGATCTGTCAGACGAATACGGTATTCGGGGTGGTAAATATTATTTATCACCTGAGCAGGCCAAGCAGATTCTTGAGATGCGTTTGCAAAAATTAACGGGTCTGGAGCATGACAAATTAATTGAAGAGTATCAGTTAAAGTTAGATGAAATCGCTGAATACCTGACCATCTTAGGTGATGCTGATGTTTTGTTAAATCTCATTCGAGATGAATTAAAAGAAATCAAAGAAAATTACAACGATGAGCGCCGAACAGAAATTATTTCTTCTCAGCAGGATTTGACAGTCGAGGATCTAATAACCGAAGAAGACCGTGTTGTGACTATTTCGCATGGTGGTTATGCGAAAACGCAACCTCTTACGGACTATCAGGCGCAGAAACGTGGCGGTAAGGGTAAGTCAGCAACAGCGGTTAAAGATGAAGACTTTGTTGAACATTTATTAATTGCCAGTACTCACGACACCATCCTTTGCTTTACTAATATGGGCAAGGTCTACTGGCTTAAGGTGTTCCAGATTCCTCTAGCCTCAAGGCAAGCTCGAGGGCGACCTGTAGTGAACCTGTTGCCCTTGGCTGAAAACGAACGTATTACCTCTATTCTCCCTGTGCGTGAATTTAAAGAAGATGCATTTATCTTGATGGCAACGCAGCGTGGCGTCATTAAGAAAACGGCATTAGCCAGTTATGCCAGGCCTCGCCCATCAGGCTTGAATGCGATAAATCTAGACGATGACGATGTATTGGTTTCTACCGCTATTACCGAAGGGGATAGCGACATCTTGATGGTATCAAGTTCAGGTAAAGTGGCTCGATTTGCTGAGTCAACGGTAAGAACAGTCGGACGTGTGTCCCGTGGTGTCCGAGGCATTAAACTTGCTGATGAGCATCGCTTGATCGCGATGATTATTCCTGAAGAGGGTGGAAAGCTCCTAACGGTTAGTGAACGCGGCTTCGGTAAGCGAACAGAAGTCTCAGAGTTTCCATCGAAAGGGCGTGCCGGCCAAGGTGTGATTGGTATGCAGTGCAGTGAACGAAATGGTGAGTTAGTCGGTGCTGTGCAAGTGTTTGATGGTGATGAAATTATGCTGATTTCAAATCAGGGGACTTTAGTTAGAACCCGAACGGATGAAATCTCGGTGTTGAGCCGTAACACGCAAGGTGTGCGCTTGATAAAAGTCGCTGAGAATGAATCCTTGATGAGTGTTGAGCGGATAGCAGAGCCGGAAGAGACGGATGAACCTAATCAGGATGCGTCTGAACAGGGTGAGACTGAGCAAGAAAATCCTGAGCAGGGTGAGACTGAGCAAGCAAATCCTGAGCAGAGTGAGTCGGGTGATAGCGAAGCGCCAGACGCGGCTGAATAAAAGATTTCAAAAAATTAAAAGTTATAAGAGAGAATCGCATGAAACGTGTTCATAATTTTTGTGCAGGCCCTGCGGCTTTACCCACCGCTGTTCTAGAGCAAGCGAGCAGTGAAATGCTTGATTGGCATGGTGAAGGCCTTTCTATCATGGAAATGAGCCATCGCAGTAAAACCATTGTTGATGTGTTTAATGAGGCAGAGCAAAATCTTAGAGAGTTAATGAATATCTCTGATGATTACGCGGTTTTATTTCTTCAAGGCGGTGCATCGACACAATTTAGCGCTATTCCATTAAATTTAATGGGCGACAAAGGCAAGGCTGATTATATTAATACTGGGCAGTGGTCTAAAAAAGCCATTAAAGAAGCGAAACGATTTTTGGATGTGAATGTTGCGGCATCAAGTGAAGACACGAACTTTACGACTATTCCTCCGGTTGATGGCTGGAATCTTCAAAGTGATGCTGCCTATTTGCATTACACGCCAAATGAAACCATTGGCGGTGTGGAGTTTTTTGATGCGCCTAAAGTGGATGTGCCCTTAGTGGCAGATATGTCTTCAACCATTTTATCCCGCCCAATTAACGTGAATGACTTTGGGGTGATTTACGCCGGTGCTCAAAAGAATATCGGGCCTGCAGGTTTAACCTTGGTCATTGTACGCAAAGATTTAATGGGTAATGCTCATGCACGTACACCGACTATGTTGGATTGGTCTGTTGCAGCAGAAAATGACAGTATGTATAACACACCACCAACCTATTCTGTGTATCTAGCGGGTTTGGTTTTTAAGTGGTTGAAAGCACAAGGTGGTTTGACTGCTATGGCAGAAATCAACGCGCGGAAAGCCAAAAAGCTTTACGATTATATCGATCAAAGTGGTTTTTATGCCAATCCGGTTGAAGTGGCTTCCCGCTCATTAATGAACGTGCCTTTCACACTTAAAAATGCCGAATTGGATAAAGTCTTTTTAGAAAAAGCCGATAATTCCGGGCTTTTAAATCTCAAAGGCCATCGTAGTGTAGGTGGTATGCGTGCCAGTATTTATAATGCAGTGCCCGAGCAAGCAGTTGATGATTTAATTGCGTTTATGAAAGACTTTGCCAAGGATCATGCATAACGGATTAAGGTAGTCTAAAAGTACTATGACGGATAAAACTCTCGATAGTTTACGGCAAGATATTGATCGCATTGATCGAGCGATTCATGAATTACTGAATGAGCGCGCGGTTTGCGCACAGCAAGTAGCCGAGGTAAAGCTTGCCGAAATGCAAGCCAGTGGATCTGATACGCCGGTGCTGTTTTACCGCCCTGAGCGAGAGGCGCAGGTGTTAGCTAAAGTGAAAGAGAGGAATCCAGGGCCTTTAGCTGATAATGCTGTGGCGCATATTTTTCGTGAGATTATGTCAGCTTGTTTAGCACTGGAAGAGCCTGTCAAAGTAGCTTATCTTGGGCCAAAAGGCACTTATACTCACTCAGCTGTAGTCAAACATTTTGGCTATGCCGTTGATGCGATTCCAACAGAGTCTATTGAGCAAGTTTTTGCAGGGGTTGAAATGGGTGAGGTGAATTACGGCATTGTGCCTGTAGAAAATTCATCGCAGGGTATAGTAACCCTCACACTGGATAATCTTATGCAAACCAATCTCACTATCTGTGGTGAAGTTGAGTTGCCAGTCAAGCATATGTTGTTAGCAAATAAATCCACAGACAAGGCAAAAATAAGCAAGATCTGTGCACACCAGCAAGCACTGGCGCAATGCAAACAGTATCTTGATAAGCACTGGCCGGATGTTATCCGAGAGCCAGTCAGTTCTAATGCGAAAGCCTGTCAAATGGCCGTGGCGGATAATCAGATATTAGCGATCGCAAGCCTAAGTGCTGCTGAACTTTATGATTTGTCAGTGCTGGATGGAAATATTCAGGATTATCGAACCAATACTACCCGCTTTTTGATTTTAGGTCAGCAAGCTGTTGATCCTAGCGGCTCAGATAAAACCTCGATTATTGTTTCAGTCAAGAATAAGCCTGGTGCATTATTTGTCTTGCTTGAAGCTTTTGAGAGAGAGCAGGTTATGTTAACTCGTATCGATACGCGTCCTTCTCGAACAGAGAAATGGGCCTATGTATTCTTCATCGAGTTTGAAGGCCATCAGCAGGATGCGGTTATTCAAAAAATTCTTCAGGATTTATCGACTAAGTCCATTTCAATAAAAATGCTGGGTTCATACCCTAAAGCGGTTTTATAAGCAGTCTGGATGTGTTATGAGTTGTGACTTTGCTGCGTTGGCTAAATCGGGTATCCGAACGCTAATGCCTTATGTGCCAGGCAAGCCTGAAGCTGAGCTCGCCAGAGAGCTTGGATTGACCGATATTGTAAAATTGGCAAGTAACGAAAACCCGTTGGGCGTTAGCCCAAAAGTACTTGACGTTATCGCTAAAGAACAGACCAGCCTTACCCGTTATCCTGATGGCAGTCATTTTTTATTGCAGCAGAAAGTGGCGAGGCACCTTAATGTTGAGCCTTCACAGTTAGTATTTGGTAATGGCTCAAATGATGTTTTAGATCTTATTGGGCATTGTTTTTTAACGCCGGATGTATCTGCCATTTATTCTGAGCATGCCTTTATTGTTTATCCTTTAATGGTTAAGGCCCAAGGTGCTGAGGCTCTTGTTGTGCCGGCGAAAGATTATGGTCATGATCTTGATGCCATGCTCAAAGCAATAAAGTCGAATACACGGCTTATTTTTATTGCTAACCCAAATAACCCTACTGGCACCTATCATTCGATAGAGACGATTGATGCATTTTTATCGAGGGTTCGTGATGATATTTTAGTGGTATTGGATGAGGCCTATATTGAGTATCAACCAGAATCGATCGCTAAGCAAAGTGTTGCGTTGTTAGATAAGTATCAAAACCTCATCATTACCCGTACTTTTTCCAAGGCTTATGGTCTTGCAGGCTTACGTGTAGGCTATGGAATTGCCTCAGAGTCGATTATTGGCGTGATGCAAAAAGCACGGGCGCCATTTAATGTCAATACATTGGCGCAGTCTGCGGCTATTGCCGTACTTGATGATAAAGACTATTTGCAAAGAACTGTCAGGTGCAACAGTGAAGGAATGAAACAGCTCAGTGAAGGGTTAGTCGCGCTGGGGCTTTCAACTATTCCTTCAGAAGGCAATTTTATCACCTTCGATACGGGTCAAGATGCGCTTAAGGTTTATGATGCTTTGTTGCATGAAGGAGTCATTTTAAGACCTGTTGGTGTTTATGGTTTGCCCAATCATTTAAGGGTGACTATAGGTACTGCTTCAGAGAATGAGCGGTTTTTAAAGGCACTGGAAAAAGTGGTAAATGATGTCTAATAAAAAATTGCCTGACGTGCTGGTCGATAATTTATTGATCATAGGAACAGGCCTGATTGGTGGTTCTTTTGCAAAAGGTTTAAAAGATAGAAAGCTTGTTGGTAAAGTTGTTGGTTATGGCCGTAACCAGTCAAATCTTAAGAAGGGTATTGAGGCGGGTGTGATTGATGAAGCCGCTGAAAATCTGGAAGAAGCAATGCAGGCAGCTGATATTATCTTCTTATCTGTGCCAACGCTTGCTGTTAAGTCGTACATAAAACTGATTGAGCAGCAGAAAAAACCGAGTGCTGTGGTGACAGATGCAGCCAGTGTCAAAGGGGAAATTATTGAAGGTATTCGATCCGAATTAGGTGAAGTACCGGACTGGTTTGTTGCAGGCCACCCAATCGCGGGTTCTGAAAAAAGTGGTATCCTGGCATCCAATGGTGATCTCTATGTTGATCATAAAGTGATTTTGACGCCCCTTGAAAACACTTCAAGTGATGCGCAAAAAATCATTGAAGCGCTCTGGGTATCCCTTGGCGCAGAAGTGGTTTCGATGCCAGTGGGTGTTCATGATGAAGTCTTGGCTGCCACTAGCCACTTACCGCACTTGCTGGCGTTTGCTTTAGTGGATTGTTTACAAGGGTTGGATTCACATGATGATATCTTTCGTTTTGCTGCCGGTGGTTTTAGAGATTTTACACGAATCGCAGCAAGCGACCCTGTGATGTGGCATGACATCATGACTGGGAATAAACATGCCATACTAAAACAGCTAAATGCGTTTAAAGAAACGATTCAAACACTGGAAACGGCTATTTCTAATGAAAATAGTGACGCTATTTTGGATTGTTTTGAACGAGCCAGTCTTGTCCGTAAGCGTCTTGATATTAAACAATAAGATGGAAATAACTTGAATGTCAGTGCCAATAATTACCATTGATGGCCCTAGTGGTTCAGGTAAGGGAACCATCAGCCACTTACTCTCAGAAAAACTCGGCTGGAACCTGCTCGATTCTGGATCGATATACCGCTTGTGTGCTTTAGCCTGTCTTAAGCAAGACATAGATCTTGATGATGAGTCAGCAGCGCTAGTCATTGCTCAGGCACTCGATATTCGTTTTGAAGTGACTAAATCCAGTGTACGTACGCTGTTAAATGATGAAGATGTGACGTCAACAATTCGTGAAGAAACCGTTGGTATGGCGGCATCCAAAATTGCTGCTTATCCAAGCGTTAGATCAGCGTTGTTGTCCTGCCAGAAAGCCTTTGCAAAAACGCCAGGGTTAGTGGCTGATGGTCGAGATATGGGCACGGTTGTTTTTCCTGATGCTGCCTTGAAATTTTTCTTAACGGCCTCTGCGCAAACTCGCGCTGATCGTCGAGTAAAGCAGCTATCAGAGCAGGGCGTTGCTGCTGATTACGATGAAGTTTTAACGGCGATAAAGCTCAGAGATTTTCAAGACGAAAATCGCAAAAGTGCGCCTTTAAAACCTGCGGATGATGCCATTCTTGTCGATTCATCGCATATTGGTATTGATGATGTGCTGGCCGTTATGGTTCAGAATATTGAACGCGTGTTAACGAATAAATAACCCTTGGTTATCCAAAAGAATTGATTTTTTCTTAAATTATTCGATCAGTTATTTTTTGCTATACTTTTTATTTATTTGCTATGGATGGCAAAATGCGGCTAATCATTGGTGTACTTTTACTTTCATTGCTTTTTGGATGTTCAAAATCTAAAAATAAAGAGTCGATTGAAGAGGCTGAAGAGGTAAACAGCCAGGGTCAAGTCAGTTTTTCACTGGCGGCCGATGCTACAAAGTTTTCTCAATATTTATTGATGTTTGAGAGTATTGATCTTATTGATACTTCAGGAAATAAGTATCCTCTTTTTAGTCAAGCATTATCTGTCGACTTTACCTCCCCGCGGATGCCGCTGGAAGTTAGCAATTTACCTGTACCTCAAGGTGATTATAAACAAGTCAGCTTTCGAATAAAAAGCGCTGCTTCTTTGTTTTCAATCTATAGAGAGGAAGAAGAGAAAACGGCGTTGGTTAAAGAAAAAATCATTCCTGTTCAGTTAGATGGACAGCCGTTTGAATCTGATACTGTTCAAGAGTTCGTTGTTGATTATTCTTTCACTGTCAATGCTGACGAGACGCTATATCTCCTTGCCTTTCACGATATTGTACAATCATTAAGCGTCAGCAAAAATGATGATTTAGCAACAGAATTAACGGTTCAGTTTTCACCGAATTTTCAGTTGGAAAGCTTCTCCAGTTACGAAGAAGCCTCGATTCTTGCTAAAGAAAGTATGTATCACCCCGAGAATGAATTACACGCAAAGTCGAATGTGCGACCAGGTAAAATTGTAGGGATAGACTTGGATAGGATTTCAATAAAAACGGATGAAGGTACTCTGGGCTTGCCTTTAGAGGGGATGTTGATTCAATCAGCTGAAGACACTGAATTGGAATTATTGCCTGAAACACTCCATCTATATCAAAAGGTGCTGTATTTTTCAGATACCAATATTTTGAGTGTTATACCGACTAAATTTCTTGTCAGGATCGATGGCGAAGACTATTCATCGGGAGTTGCGCAGTGGCGAATTCATGCCATTAATGACAGCTATACCAATACCTTTAAAGGCAATGAACGGGTCAAAGTGGACACCACGGCAGTGCTTGCAGATGCTGAAAAATTTCTGTCAGTGAATAACACCTTTGCTTTATTTACCGGTTTTATTCAAACAGGGGCAGATGGGTTTTTTATT
>CAKMZU010000008.1:11689-13324 GCA_929200485.1 uncultured Gammaproteobacteria bacterium
TAAGGCGAGCGCATTTGAGCATGTTCCTTTAAACCAGTTATCACTTTCAATGAACGCTGAAGAATCTGGAGACTTGGATTGGGTGTATCAACAGGGTGAAGATGAGATAGTGCTGGGTTTAAGTGAGTCTTCACTTGATAATATCTCGGCGAGATTATTATTATCTGATACTGAGCAATCTGTATATTTTAACATTAAAGGTTTATCTATAAGAAAAGAATCCCAGATAAATTTCAGGCATTTGACAGAGCTTGGCATGCATTCAGAAACGGTTCATTATCATCAGTTGGAAGAATTTTTATTGAGGGAGTTTAACGCTAGGAAAGATATCTTGAGGTTATCCGCCAAAGGGCGCTTTGATCCAGCCACAGAGCTGTTAATCGTGGATCACCTCTCCCTTGATTGGGGTGATTCGCCATCATCGCAAAATTTGCTGTTTGAAGAAAGTGTTGAAGGCACAGCAGCTAAAAAAGGTCTCTCTAAAGGAGCCATTGCGGGTATTGTCGTCCCGAGTGTTTTGGTAGGTGTTCCAGTTGTTGGCTATTTGGTGGCGAAGGCCTGGATTCGATTTAAAGGATTAAAATATATTGATAAGTTCTTCGTGGATTTAACAGACCTGCAAACAAATGTAACGCAAAAAGTTCTGTCTTTACCTGAACTAATAAAAATAGCAAGGGATGTAGATGAAGCACAGATTAGCAAGTGGATAAAAGAACAATCGGCAAAATTGCCAGAAAAAATAGGTAAGGGCCTGGCTGAGAATGCAGATCTGGGGGCCAGACTTTTTAAACAGGCTATTGATAAACTCCAACCCCAGTATATTGATATTCTAGATGAGCAGTTAAATTTGCTCGCCACTTCAGCGGCAAAGCGTGTTGATCAGTTTAGCATTACAGATCAGCTGAGAAAGTCGGGTTTGCTTAAAATCGTATTGAGACATCGTTCGTCTATTGAAAAATTGTTAACAGGGCTAATGATGTTGAGACCAGTTGAAAGTAAGAGCTATATAGCCGACGCTATTAACTCTTCTGGTTTAGGTGAGCCTATCACTCCAGAAATGCTGGACCTGTCTTATGAAGACTATAAAAAAGCAAGTAAAGCAATCATTGATGTTGTTCAAGTGGGTAGTGATGTTGTTGATGAGGGGTTGACCTTGAGGGCGATTAAAAATGGCATTAGCTCTCACCGTTACTTATCTAAACTGCGAAGCCGTGCTGAAGCTAGTGTTGCGGCAAAAAGGGTCAAAACTAAGTAACGCATTGGTGTATCAAGAAATTTGAAACAATAACGAATAGGTAAAATCACCTTCTTAAGTTACGGCATTTTTTCCTGGCGGATTTATGCCATGTCTTTCATTTTGAACTTCTTCAACTGGTTTTGGCAATATCTCGAAGGCCATTTTAATTGGCTTGCTTGTTGTGTCGAGACCTTGCTTATTGTGTCGAGACAGTGTCGGATTGGCTTGATAATTTATACCGATAGTGCGGGATCCAGTGGCCCAGTTTTTCTGCTGTGTAGATAGAGATTCTATTGTAATTGCCTTTCTAATCTGATATTCTCGGCCAAATTTTGATCGCTTGGTTGGATGGGCTAGAATTAAGGGCTTACCCTAGTCAAGATTTAAGCGGTTACTTA
>CAKMZU010000008.1:13334-22940 GCA_929200485.1 uncultured Gammaproteobacteria bacterium
AAATATTGATGTTTTTTTCATATTTCAATTTGGGGGCAAGCCAAAACGGAATCCAGCGTTGTTTATGCTTGCTGAAAACTGATGACCCGTATCAAGCTGGGGGATACGGCTGGTGCTATAGCCTATTTTAGTATAAGAATAAGCTACAGCCTGTTATAAAAAGTGGATAAATGAATGAGCGAAAGCTTTGCAGAATTATTTGAAGAGAGTCTTCAGAATTTAGAAATGTCGCCGGGTGCGATTGTTACTGGTATCGTTATTGATGTTGACGATGACTGGGTAACCGTTCACGCTGGTCTAAAATCAGAAGGTGTAATCCCTAAGAGCCAATTCCTTGATGAAAATGGCGAAGCCACTGTTTCTATTGGTGATGAAGTTCAGGTCGCTCTTGAAACAGTAGAAGACGGTTTTGGTGAAACTAAACTGTCTCGTGAAAAAGCCAAGCGTGCTGAAGCTTGGATTGAGCTTGAGAAAGCACACTTGGATGAAGAAGTTGTCCAGGGTGTTATCAGCGGTAAGGTTAAAGGCGGCTTCACGGTTGATGTCTTTAATATCAGAGCATTCTTGCCTGGCTCTTTGGTTGATGTGCGTCCTATCCGCGACACACTTCACCTTGAAGGCAAAACGTTAGACTTCAAAGTTATTAAATTAGATGCTAAGCGTAACAACGTGGTTGTTTCTCGTCGTGCAGTACTTGAAGCAGCGAATTCTGTTGAGCGTGAAGAGTTATTAGCTAACCTTGAAGAAGGTATGGCAGTTAAAGGTGTGGTTAAGAACCTAACCGATTACGGTGCATTCGTTGATCTTGGTGGTATTGACGGTCTATTACATATCACTGATATGGCGTGGAAGCGTATCAAGCACCCATCAGAAGTTGTTGGCGTTGGCGATGAAATCGACGTTCGTATTCTGAAGTTTGATCGTGAGCGTAACCGTGTATCTCTTGGTCTTAAGCAATTGGGTGAAGATCCTTGGGTTGCTGTTAAAGCACGTTACCCAGAAGGTGCACGCGCAATGGCACGTGTGACTAACCTAACCGATTACGGCTGCTTTGCTGAGCTTGAAGAAGGCGTTGAAGGTCTGGTTCACGTATCTGAAATGGATTGGACTAACAAGAACGTTCACCCATCTAAGATTGTTCAGCTTGGTGACGAAGTTGAAGTGATGGTTCTTGATATTGACGAAGAACGTCGTCGTATTTCTCTTGGTATTAAACAGTGTCAAGTTAATCCTTGGGATGAGTTTGCTGAGAAATTCATTAAAGGTGATAAAGTGACTGGTAAGATTAAGTCAATCACTGACTTTGGTATCTTTATTGGTCTTGACGGCAATATCGATGGTCTTGTTCACTTGTCAGATATTTCCTGGAATGAAACAGGTGAAGAAGCGGTACGTCGATTCAAGAAAGGTGATGAGATTGAAACTGTCATACTTTCTGTTGATTCAGAGCGTGAGCGTATCTCTTTAGGTATCAAGCAATTAGAATCTGATCCTTTCAACGAATATGTATCTGAGCATGACAAGGGCGCGATTGTTAAAGGTAAAGTAACAGAAGTTGACAGCAAGTCAGTGACTGTTAATTTAGCTGAAGACATCGACGGTGTTATCAAAGCATCTGAATTGAGCGTTGATAAAGTTGAAGATGCGAAGAACGTTGTTAAAGTTGATGAGGAGATCGAAGCGAAGATCGTCAGCGTTGACCGTAAGAACCGTACTATTAGCTTATCGGTTAAAGCTCTAACTTTAGATGATGAGAAAGAAGCGGTTCAAGCGCAGAAAGACAAGCAACCTGAAAATGCACCAACCACTATTGGTGACTTAATCAAGGCGCAAATGGATAAGTAATTAATCCATCGAAGCTTGAAAGCTACCCCATGAACCCCATGGCGTAGCTTTTTTTTTGCCTTAAATTTTAAGTGCCAAACACTGGTATATTTTGAAGGTTATTTGGAGGTTTAGCTGTGATTATTGATGCCATGCTGCTATTCTAAATAACAGGCAGGGCGGCATGGGCTGAACAGTCAGTTTTCGAACAGCCTCCTTGTTATCACTGTATTTTTGTACTATCTATTGTGGAAAATCACAGTAGAATGTTCAACGTTTCGGGTTTAAGTGTTTATTGGGGTGGGTAATCCTGTTGGAGGCCTACCGAGAACGTCGCATCGTTACTTTGGAGTGCTAGTTGTATGACAAAGTCAGAGTTGATCGAAAGAATCACAGAGAAACAGCCACAACTGTCGGTTAAAGATATAGAACTGGCAGTAAAGGCAATTTTGGATCAAATGGCGTATACGCTTGCTGATGGTAATCGTATTGAAATACGGGGTTTTGGTAGTTTCAATCTACACCATCGTGAAGCGCGAATGGGTCGAAACCCTAAAACAGGTGATCCAGTACAGCTGGATGCGAAATCCGTTCCCCACTTTAAACCGGGCAAAGAGTTAAGGGAAAGAGTGAATAGCTCTAGAGATCAACTTTAAGTCTTTTTCCCATCTGCTGGCCAATGATGGTTAAGCTCATCATCAGCAAAAGTATCAATACAAGTGCAGTATCTCTTCCAGCTCTACCTAAACTGCCTTTTAAGAAATTCCATTTATGAAGCATTGAAAAAATCCAGCCTTCGAGCTTTTGAGCCTTCGTGACCTTCTCGACTAACATTGCTGTTCTTGGATCGATAAAAACTGTTTCGCCATTGCTCAAATCAACGCGCCATACTGGCAGTCGTTTGTTTCTAAAATCATAACCATTGCCGAATCGAGTTATTTTCTTAGGGTTGTTACTGTGGACTTCTTGAATGTTCATGAATTTTGACAGTAACTGCTTGGCATATTCCCCGTCATTTAACGCTAACAAATTTCCATCAGTCGAAAAATATATCCCTGATTGTTCTTTTGGTAGCCCTGTAAAATGCTTTTCTCTAGAGGTATCGCGGGAGTTTTTGTTGTTTGCCAGACTTGCTCGAATAGCAGGCTGTTGATCGATAGTTATCAAACTAAGGGCTGTAATTGGTCTGCCATCTATGGCCTCAGGCCATCGAACGCTCTGATAAGATGATAAGTCAATAGACTGAAGGCTCAGCTGAGTTTGAGTGGGTGATTTTAGTGCTTGTTGATAAAGGTGATAAAAGCCGCTGAAAAGAAATCCTGCAAAAGGGATGAATACGGCCCAAGCCAGTTTGCGGTGCAAATATTGTAAGCGACGTTTGTACTGTTTTCTTTTGAGTGATAATAGCAAATAGGCCCCAGATAGTAACATTATTGAAAGAATGGATAGTAATGTACTCATTAATATCAGGCGAACGACGGGAAAATCGTCCAGCCAGTTAAAGGTATGCAACAACTGAAATAGTGTTTTTAATGACTGTTTCCAGTTATTGGTTAAAGCGGCTAGTGCGTTGGTTTCGGTGTGGATATAAGCCGTTAATTGATCTTCAGTGTTGAATATTACTTTATACACAGGCAGCAAACGATTTACCTCTGGGTAGTCGGTTGAAAACTTCGTGATGAAGGTGATGGATCTGATTGGCGCCGTTTGCCCTGTGTAATAGCGTGCAAGCCACTGTGCATGAATATGATCATAGTTGGGTAGTGGTAAAGCACTGTTGTGACTAAAATATTCCCGAGGCTCCTCTAACGTTTTTGTTAGTTGTAATTTCATTCCCTCTTTTGAGGGAATAATTTGAGCAATTGATACCTCACTGGAGTGAATAGATGCCAGTGTTTTCTTTGTCTGAGCAAGATCTTGCGCATTAATTTCAAGTGAAGGGGGTAGGCGTTTTACCGGCTGAGGGCCTGTCCAGATCATTAATGGATGGCAGATTGCAGAAATGATAAAAACCAATGCGGCAGCATAAGCAGGCCACAGTAATAAACGATGATATTTTCTGGAAAACTGAATGATGTTGGTCCGCATGCTCACCTCAAAATGCCAAACGTAGTCCGGCAGTGAACGTTCGTGGCATCCCTGCTCGATAGGTGGCCTCATCTTTACCTACTGAGCGAGAGGTGTAGGTGGAGTAACGTTCATCTGTGATGTTTTGGCTGCGCAGGTACACAGCAATCATTTCGTTGATTTGATAGGCCGCTCGAAGATGCCACAAGTCATGCCCTTTGTATTTTTCAAGATTGGTTTCATCGACATAATAAGGGCCTAAATGTGCCCATTCGGCTGAGAGGCTTAAACCATCAATAGCTGTAGGTGTATAAAGCAAACTAAGGTTGCCAATGGATTCCGGAGCCTTCCCCACTTTATTACCATTGACATCAATGGTCTGCGTTGGGCGACAGCAAAGGTAGGTGAAAGATTTATAAGTTTGTTTTGTATGAGAGTAAGCTAGGGCATAGGCGATTTCATCGGTGATATCTCCTTTTACTGTTAATTCAACACCCTGATGTTCAGTTTCGCCTGCATTGACTTTGTTACGACCAGTATCATTAGTGATTGTGACGATATCATCGGTAATATCCATATGATACAACGCAAGTTCGTAGTCCAGCCAGGGGGCTAGCTCTCCTCTGAATCCAATTTCATAGCTGTCAGCTTTAATGGGTTTTAGCTCATCAGAGTTTTTAGTTGTGCCAGAACGGAATAGAGTGGTCACTGATGGCGTGCTGAAAGCATGTCGGTAATTTAAATATAGGTTATGAAAATCAGCATATTGATAGACCATGCCAAATTTTGGACTGAATTGCGTGAATGTCAGACTTTGATCTTCTGGACGGTAGTGCGTGACAGGTCGTTGGAGCTGATCAATAAATAAGGAATCCTCTCCCGTATAATTGTCCTTGTAGTCAATGGCGAAATAGTCGTAACGCAGACCAAAACTCAAGATAAGATTTTCAATCCATTCGCTTTCAAGGCGAAAGTACGGAGAGATCGCCTGTTGTTCGGCATCATAGTCGTAACTTGTTGAGATGGGAGTAAATCCTGTGTAGATATCATCGATCTTCGTGTGATTGACGGCCGTTTCTTCAAATGTTGAAGGCGTATAATCAAGATCTACGCCCATTAACCATTGCATAGCAGGTGTTATATCCCATCGGTATTTTGTCAATAACCCATAGGATTGAAATTTGATATCACGTTCGTTAGGGTCATAAGTAACCATCCAGGATGGTGACATTGTCATGGTGTTATGTCGATAGAATGGGATAACGCTTAATGCTTGATTATCGGTCAATGAGATATCAATTTCTGTCGAAAGTCGAAAGGCACTGACTTCTCTAAACCCCGTGTCGCCATGATAAGTATTCTTTTCAGGGTTGTTTAGGTAATCATTCTCTGATAGTGGTGACATACCGCTTTGATTGACGCCGGTGTAGGTGAATAGCGTTTTTGTGCTGACCTGATCGAAGTGGCTATCCCAACGAAATGAGGTTGATTGTCGATCATAGTCTGAAGCATCTCGGTAGCCATCGCTTTGCGTTAGATTGATTGAAAAATTAACACCTTGCTGGTGTGCCGAGCTGCCAGTTGACATAAGCAGGCGTTTCCAGCCAAAGCTTCCAATTTCAGCATTTAGTCGGGTTGTGAATTCTTCGGGTGGTTTGCGACTGAGGGCATTAATCATACCGCCAATCGCTTCGCTGCCATAAAGTGCAGTCCCAGGCCCTTTTATGACTTCGACCTGGCGACTTTGAGGGATGTTAACTTCATAAAGCGCGTTATGATTAAAAAATCCTGATGGGCGAATGGGGATACTGTCTTCTAGAAATAAATAGACACCTCTTGTGGTAATAGGTTGCCTGATGGCGGACATATGTCCTTCACCACCCAAATTATTGATATGGGCACCAGCGGTTTGATTAATGAGTTCGCTGGGATGAGAAGCACTGATTTGCTGAATAATTTCTTCATTTAGCAGTTGAACTGACTCAGCTAGCACATCTTTATTTTTATGCTCTCGTGTGCCTGTGACGGAGATGGATTCCATTGCTTCATCTGCCAATGTTGAATTGGCAGAAATTTGCTGTGATAACAGGCTGAGTGTTAGAAGCAAATGACACGGAGTATTAGTTATTATTTTCATGTAAAGATGTAATCCCTTTTGCAGAGCGTTATTTTACGATTAAAACCCCGTACGTTGACATGCGACAAATTGTCGCATCATTGCTAAGCAGAATGATTAGTTTAACAGTGGTGAGGAGAATGGAACTTACACTCTAACTAGTGGCCTAATGACAAGTGGGTTATGTCTTAGGCAGTGTTTTTATTTATTCAAAATAATCGATGACGGTTTGAGGGTGTTATGTCAGATAAAAAGTTAACAACTGCTTTTGGGAAGCCGGTAGAAGACAATCAGAATGTCTTAACCGCTGGCAGTCGCTGCCCTATGTTGCTTCAGGATGTTTGGTTTTTAGAAAAACTGGCACATTTTGATCGGGAGGTGATTCCTGAGCGCCGTATGCATGCAAAAGGCTCTGCAGCCTATGGTACTTTCACCGTGACTAACGATATTAGTCAATATACCAAGGCGGCATTATTTTCGGAGGTGGGTAAAGAAACCCCTGTTTTTCTTCGTTTCTCTACCGTGGCGGGGGAGCGTGGGGCTGCTGATGCAGAGCGCGATATTCGAGGCTTTGCTGTTAAGTTTTATACTGAAGAAGGGAATTGGGATATTGTTGGTAATAACACCCCCGTTTTTTTTCTTAGAGACCCTTTAAAATTTCCTGATTTAAATCACGCAGTAAAGCGCGATCCAAAAACCAATATGCGAAGCGCTAAAAACAATTGGGATTTTTGGACCTTGCTGCCGGAGGCGATACATCAAGTAACAATCGTCATGAGTGATCGGGGGTTACCGGCCACCTATCGACACATGCATGGATTTGGTAGTCATACCTTTAGCTTTATCAACAAAGACAATGAGCGGTATTGGGTTAAATTTCATTTTTATTCAGAGCAGGGGATTGAAAATTTGACGGATCAAGAAGCAGAAGTGTTGGTGGGTAAAGACCGGGAAAGTCACCAGAGAGATCTGTTCGATAGTATTGAGGTAAAAGAATTCCCTCGATGGAAGATGAAAGTGCAGGTGTTGTCAGAAGAAGATGCAGGAAAGCTCGGTTATAACCCCTTTGATTTAACTAAGGTTTGGCTTAAGAAAGATGTCCCTTTAATTGAGGTAGGTACATTGGAGCTTAATCGAAATCCCGAAAACTATTTTGCAGAGGTGGAACAATCAGCGTTTAATCCAGCAAGTGTTGTACCGGGTGTTGGGTTTTCTCCGGATAAAATGCTTCAAGGGCGTCTTTTTTCTTACGGAGATGCGCATCGATATCGCTTAGGGGTTAATCACCATTTAATACCCGTTAATTCACCTAAGTGCCCCTATCACAGCTATCACAGAGATGGCATGATGCGCGTTGATGATAATGCTGGGTCAACCATTGGTTATGAGCCAAACAGCGAGGGTGAATGGGCTGATGATAGAGAATCAAGAGAGCCGCCTTTAGCGATAGAGAATTACGCTGATAATTATGATCACAGAGAGGATGATGATTATTTCACCCAGCCAAGATTATTATTTAATCTCATGAGCGCTGCTCAGCAACAAGTGTTATTTGAAAATACGGCCAGGGCGTTGGGGGATGCACCTCAATCGATAAAAGATCGGCATATTAATAATTGCCAGCAGGTGGATGCGCTTTATGGCGAAGGGGTAAAAAGAGCCTTGCAACAATTAGGTTAAGTTCTGTGTATTGATGGTCTCCTAGTCTTCTACTTACCCTCTGTTTATGAGAGTAAGAGCATCATAGAATGGAGCGATAAGAGCGCAACACTCAAAGTGTAAAAAAGTGCAATCTATTTTTTTCTCTATACAATAGCCTTCTTTTTCCGATACAGAGTTTTCCTTATGGCGTGTCACCAAGATATTGAGCGGGTCTTTTTCTCAAAAGAAGATATTGCTGGGCGTGTAGAAGAGCTTGGAGCGGTCATTTCCAACGATTATGCAGATATTTCCGAGCCCTTGATTGTGGTAACCTTGATGAAGGGTGCGGTCATGTTTTCATCGGACTTGGTTAGAAGCATTACTTGTCCTGTACTGTTGGATTATATGATTGTGGGCTCTTATGGGAATGCGACGACTAGCTCAAAAGAAGTTCGTATTATCAAAGATTTGCAGACGGCCATTGACTCCCATCACCTGCTGATTCTCGATGATATTATCGATACGGGTTTTACGCTTGAGAAAGTGACAAAAATGCTTCAGGAAAGGAATCCTAAATCGATAAAAATCTGTACTCTGCTTGATAAAAAAGCACGTCGTGAAGTGGATATCAAGGTTGATTATTCAGGTTTTGAGGTGTCGGATGAATTTGTTGTCGGTTATGGTTTGGATTATGCTGGTCTTTACCGAAACTTACCCTATGTGGGAATTTTAAAGCCACTTAATGATAATGAGTGATGAAAACAGAATAGATAGATAAAAAATAGGCGCTTGGCGCCTATTTTTTTAGCCTGTTAACAGGCTATTTTTCAATAAAAGTGAAGCTTAAGCTGCGACTTTTACATTCACAGCATCACTTTCCCAAAGGCCGTGTTTGGTACAAAATGCATGAGCAACAAACTCGGCATCTTTGTCCAGTACAACGTTAAAGGTAACGGTAGTGTTGCCTTTTTGGTCTTGACCACCTTGGCTGCCAGCAAAGAAAGTTGCTTCAGCAAGCTTTGCGTCTTTGTTGTAAAGTGCCACAGTTGAGATGTAGTGATCCATGTCATCAGGATGCTGATAAGCATCACCTACTTTAACGGTAACTGCGAATGCTTCGCCTGCTTTAGCAGTTTCTTCGCAATGAACAAATGCAGAGTGACGATCGATAAAATCTTTTTTCGCTTCGCGATCAATTTCGTTGATGTCTTCGTAACGATTAATTTTTGGCATGGTTGTCTCCTTGGAAAAGATGGTTCTTCTATTGAGCGTTAAAAATTGGAGGCAATTTACTAAAAAAAACGCAATCTCGCAAGGAAATGCAGATAAAACCCAAAGAAAATCAAGTAATTGTAAATAATAACTATTATCGTTTTGTGGGTTTTGGGAAGAGTTTTAGGCTTTGAATATAGCTCAACAGTGGCTGTAGTTTTTCTTCTCGCTCAGATAGTGGGCTGTGTAACATGTTAAACCCCCCGCCCATGCAGAGTTGATAAAAAGTTAATGCCGTAATTTTTATATCTAAGCTGGGTTGGACTTCGTTGTTTCTTTGAAGTTGTTCAATTAATCCTTCAAGCAGCTCAATAACCGTTTGGTTGATAGTGTTAACGGTTGCCCGCATGTCTTTACTTGTGACGGCATAATCCCAAAGGCAAAGTCTAACGCGCCATTCTATGTCAGCGTGTTCGTCAATAGGCATTGCTGAGGCGATTAACGGGAGTAATGAGTCAATACGAATATCAGATAATGGCATGTTACCAAGTCTTGAAAAAATACGCTCATTTGACCAATTAAGTGCTGCGACAACGATATCATCTTTGCCGTCAAAATAATGTGGTAATGTGCCGACTGAGCAGCCAACGTGGTTGGCTATATTTCTCATGGTTAGATTTTCTAAGCCTTGCTCGGCAATTAACTCGGCAACTGAGGCAATGATATCTTCCCGGCTGAGCTTCGAC
>CAKMZU010000008.1:22950-25254 GCA_929200485.1 uncultured Gammaproteobacteria bacterium
CTTCGACTCTGACATAAACTTTTGATTCCTTTAAGTTGTTAGCTTTGTCGTCCAGCGGCAAAGTCGGCAAGCTCAACAAGTGCTGATTTGTATTCAGATGATTGAATAACAGAAAGCGCAGCTTTGGCTTTTTCGATATAGCTTAAAGCCAGCTTGTAGGTGTATTCGATGGCACCAGTTTTTTGCGTGATTTCAATAATTTTTGCAAGGTTTTCTTTGGTTTTGGATTCGATTGCATGGTGAACGAGTTTGGCTTCATCCGTATTTCCAAACTCCATTGCTTTGATTAGGGGGAGTGTGGGTTTGCCTTCTGCCAGATCATCGCCTAAGTTCTTGCCGATGAGGTTGGCATCGCCTTGATAGTCCAGTGCATCGTCAGCTAATTGAAACGCGATCCCAAGATTCATACCAAAATCATAGAGGGCTTTTTGCACGACAGAGTCAGCGCCACTGAGAATTGCGCTGCCCTTCATGGCTGCAGCGAAGAGTATTCCCGTTTTGTCAGTAATCACCTGAAGATAATCTTCTATCGAGCATTGTGGATCACCCGCTTTGGCCAGTTGTAATACTTCACCTTCGGCGATTTGGTTGGTGGTATCTGATAGCAGCTTCATGACGGGCATGCTGTTTAGGTCAACCAGCATTTGAAAGGCCCTTGAGTAGATAAAGTCGCCAACTAGTACGCTCGAAGCATTGCCAAAATTGGCATTGGCTGTTGGTCGCCCGCGTCTTAGTTCAGATAGGTCAACAACATCATCATGGAGTAATGTAGCGGAATGAATAAACTCAATGACAGTGGCAAAATCAATGTGATCTGGTTTGAAGCCTGTAATGCAGCCGGAAAGTAATGCTAACATGGGTCTGAGGCGCTTTCCGCCGGCACTGACGAGATATTCGCCGATGTTTTCAACCAGTTGAACCCGAGATTCGAGCTTTTCAATAATTCGCCCGTTAACTTCTTCTAATTGTTCTTTGATGAGTTCGCGTGCTTGCTGCATGGAGGCTACTGATATTTGACAAAAGCCTGCATGCTATGGGGCGAAGGTTCAAGAGTCAAGAATTTCAGGGAAGTGCGCGTAAATTGTCTATTTTTTGTTGAATTGTATATGTGTTTTCTGTAGAATTCCCGCTCTTAAAATCTGGCTAGCCAGTGCCTGGTCTTGCACCTTAATCCAGTCAACTATTCGCAAGCAGGCTATTTTTGGAGAAAATCATGTACGCAGTGATCACCGCAGGTGGAAAGCAACACCGAGTTCAAGAGGGTGAAACCCTAAAACTGGAAAAAATCGAAGCAGAAACTGAATCAACCATAACTTTTGATGATGTATTGATGGTTGGCGAAGGCAGTGATGTTAAAATTGGCGCACCCGTTGTTGAGGGAGCGAAGGTGACGGCTGAGATCGTAAGTCATGGTCGTCATAAGAAAGTGCAAATTATCAAATTCAAACGTCGTAAGCATCACATGAAGCGTGCTGGCCATCGTCAGTGGTATACCGAAGTTAAGATTACGGGTATCAGTGCTTAATTTAGCCTGATCGGAACGAAAAGATTTAGGAGAATATTATGGCTCATAAGAAAGCAGGTGGTAGTACTAATAACGGCCGCGATTCGGTTAGTAAGCGTTTAGGTGTTAAGCGCTTCGGCGGTCAAGCGGTTGCTGCAGGTAACATTCTTGTTCGTCAACGTGGTACACGTTTTCACGCAGGCGCTGGCGTAGGTATCGGTAATGACCATACGTTGTTTGCAACGGTTGACGGTACTGTTAAGTTCGAAACTAAAGGCCCTAAGAATCGTAAATACGTTTCTGTTGTTGCTTAAGTTTTGTTTTTTTAAAAAGCCCTGCCAGGAACCTGACAGGGCTTTTTTTTTGTTTGGAATTGAGAAAATAAACCATGAAATTTGTCGATGAGGCAGTGGTTTCGATTCAGGCGGGTAAGGGCGGTAATGGCTGCTTGAGTTTTCGTCGTGAAAAATATATTCCCAAAGGTGGCCCAGACGGCGGTGATGGTGGTAAAGGTGCTTGCGTCATTTTAGAGGCGGATGAGAGTCTTAATACGCTTTCAGATTTTCGTTATCAGCGGGTTTTCAGGGCGAAAAATGGCGAGCCAGGTAAAGGGCGCAATTGCTCGGGCAAAGGTGCGCCAGATTTAATTATTCCTGCACCTTTAGGTACGGCAGCTTATGATGATGAAACAGAAGAGTTGATCGGTGAGTTGACCCACAATGATCAGCGTCTAGTGATCGCTAAACGTGGAAAGGGAGGGTTGGGAAATACGCATTTTAAATCCAGTACCAATCGAGCAC
>CAKMZU010000009.1 GCA_929200485.1 uncultured Gammaproteobacteria bacterium
AAAGACTTTGGCAAATAGTAGTGTTCACCCAAAGGGTGAATGCTTCTATTCACTTTATCACCTTTAAATACAGGCACTATAGAGATTTTTTGAGTTTTAACTGCTGAATTTAGGTTTTAAATAATATCAACGGTTTCCGTACCTATTGACCTCTCTATATCCATTAGAGCGGTGTTATTTAATGTTTAAGAGTTATTATAAAATTAAAAGTTCATTTAATATTGAATTTATTTTATAAAATAATCATTAAAGATATTGATATCGAATAGATCTGAATCATCAGAAACTAAAAATATGATTCGAATAATAAATGGAAAAATATTTTTTAAAATAAACGCACTATTATTTTTTTTTGCTGTCTTTATAAAAAAAGCTTGTGATCTTCGAATGTTACGTTTGTTCTTATTGTTCTTATTATTCTTAAATAATGCTTATAGCTTATTGCCTGAAGAAATACCCATTTGCTTTTCCAGCCTTGACAAGGATCAGTGGATGAGCGTTAGAAGACAAATGGAAAAAAAATTTCCAAAAGGTGAGATTGACTTAGGATGTGTTATAAGGTTTAAAGACTCAGTGCAAGCACCTTTTGAAGTGAATGACCCTGAAAGCGTCAGAGGGGATTTTAAGGATGCAAGATTTCTAAAAGAAATTTTTTTTGATAGTGGTGACCCTTACGCCTGCTTGGTTTTTAATCTTGAGATAATGAAAACCCTTGGTAATACCCTCTCTGGATTTTCTGAGGAAAATCTTATCAATTTTGTAAGTGGTATTGATAATGCAAATGTTGCATTGTTTAAAAATCCAGAGACTAGTCAATCTCCAGTGAAAAGAAGGAAATTGTTTGCCTTTGGTATTGCAGATATTTTCAACAGTAAAAGCAGTGGAGAAATGTCCAGTTCGCCAAACCCACCAATGACTTCTAAGCCATATACCCCCCCTAAAGAGCACTGTCGATATTTAAAAAATTGTTTTGATGAAAGAGGTTATTTGCGAAAGGATTTTGATATTTCAAAAGGTGTCGATATAGGCTTGTTTTCTTACCTTCTTATATTGAAACAGGCTCTTGATCGTCGTTTAAAAAAGATAAATCATTACAATACTGATGATGATTCGCTTGATAACATTAACGAGCAAAGTGGAAAGATGGCTGCTCACATGCATAATGAAAAGTCGGTTAACAAAGTGTTTTTTGAAAAGGCAATCATAAATAAACTTAAAAACGTGGATGGGCGTCAACTAGGGGTGCTGCCTACTGACCATGAAATAGCTTATTTGATTCAATTACACTTGTTAAAACAAAATTTGATGAAAGCACTTAATGGTCATTCGCAGGGTTATAGCATAGAGGAATTGATTGAGTTTATACCTGTTGATATGCACGAAGATTTATTTTGTGCCTTAAACAAATTCCGATCAGAGGAATCCAAGACGCTTGAGTCTTATTTGGGGAATCGAAAACGAAGAAAAAATATGCAATGTGGAATCATCCGTCAATTAACAGATAATTTTAAACAAAATATTGGTGAGGTTTGTGATAGTTTTAATACTGATGATCATACCAGTTTAAAACAACGAAGATACCCAATTTTTAATAAATTCTTTCATAAAAATTATGCAGAGCCAGCTGATGAAGAAGGTCAGGTAGATGAGGAGGACTGTGCCATTTGTCTTGATGAAATAGACGATAGTATTGATAGAATGTACGATAAATCTCGTCATACAACAAGCTGCAAACATTACTTTCATAAAGGTTGCCTTAGAACCTGGTTCAGCACTTCATTTGACACAAAATGTCCACTTTGCCGATCTCTTCAGGTCGATGATTTTGATCTTCGACCTAAGTGATCTGTGCTAATTCTGGTACTTAATACCCCCTCGGGGAACGCAGCTATAATGTTCTGACGAGAAATTATGGATTGTCTCAGGTAACACAAGGGGCTCAGAGGGCTATTGGCAGTGATATTAATATTATTAATCTGCCATTTTTATTAATTATTTTGGGTCATTTAAGGAATAATGCAGCCATTCTCAGATGGCGCAGGCCTTAAATGGGAAGCCATTTCGATCTGAAGTCCTTATAGTCGACATATCTAAGCTAACACTGCCCCCGCTATGTTAGGCTGGTTGTAAAATGGAACGACCATCAAGTCTGATACCAGCCTAAGAAAAAATTCTATGCAATAAGTATCCTTATTTTTTACTATTGTGGTTGGTCAGCTAATGAGCTTACTGATTTTGCAACGCATTGTCTCTTTAGGTAACAGTAGATACCTTATTTCAAGAGTGTGTTTGACAAGTTTTCCACTGAGGAGGCTAATCCTAAAGGGATCAATCCCTCACCAGGATATATCCAATGATGATTAGGGTAGATCTGCTCCTTTAATGCTATATTCTGGTTTTACATTTTTGATGGTAATCTTTTAAGCTGAAATCTATACAATAATTCCAATACTTAATGGAACTTATTCGAGTTAATTTTATCTAGTTAATTGAGTGCGATAGCATCTGCTAGATATGATGATCACAATATCCAGTTGATGTGCTAACAACTTTTTTTCTCATACCCCCTCAGGTTCCTGATAACAAAAGACGGTGGGTTATTACCGAGGTTGCAAGCATGTTATTTCGATTAGTCTACATTATTTATATCCCGCTTATCTGTTTAGTCATTTTACATCCAGTCCAGGCTTTAACGCCTCAGTCGATGCTGGCGCGACTCGGCATATTTGTGGCAGGAGGGGGGGTAACGGGAGTTTTCTTCGGATATCAAATCGAGTTAGAAAAAAAGGAAATTTTAAAATTAGTGTTAGCTGAAGCAGCATTGGGAGTTTCGATTGGATTACTGACAGAACTTGGCGTTGCAAAGGGCGTAATATCAGAGATAGCACTAGATTCGCCGACGCTAATGTTTATCCAGCCAGCGTGTTTTACAGTTCTTGCCGCCGCTTCTTTGATACCTTATGCGTATTGCAGGACATATGCTCGTCGATTCATGCGCCACATGAGAGGGGAAGAAACTAAACAAGAATTAGAAACCATTGTTTTGGACTCCCAATCAGTGCAGGGTATGGAATAATCTTGAGGTGCAAGCGGTCAACGGTTTAATCTTTTTATAATGATACCACTTTCGCCTTCACTGTGCGGTCATCAGGTGTTTACTGCAAAGCTATAATTTTCTTACCATTCAACAAGTATCAATTTGACAGGATTCGAGAGATCTATGAATTCAGGTATTGAGGTTGTTAATTAATTAGTCATATTCATCACAAGATTTCGTTGTTTATTGCGGCTCAATTAGGGCATAATGCCCTCGTTTCAGGTGGCGAATGCCTTAATTGGGAAGTCAGTGCGATGTGGAATCTTTTTTGCTGAAAAGAGCATATCTAAGCTAACGCTGCCCCCGCAACGGTAGGATGGTTAGAGAAAAACAACCATCAAGTCCGATACCAGCCTAAGAAACAAATCTACGCAACAAGCATCTTTATTTTTTACTACGGTGGGTGGTAGAGAAGTGAGTCAATGATAGCTAAATAGCAAAACTTGTAGTTTGCTCAATTTTCTATCCTGCTCCTTTTTCTCCCTGCTTTTAAATGGTTCTAAAAGTCAGGCAGTGTTCATGTTAACAGCTCGATCAATAACACAATCACTTATTCAATTAAGAACGACGTATCCATTCATCACCTTACTTATTCTAGGGTTGGCAAGCGGCTTAAGCTCAGCACATTTCCAATTGATTTATACCGATCAAACTATGATTGTCGATAAAGGTTCTGAGCTAATGCTCAAGATGCCTTTCACCCATCCAGGCTCCAATGGCGCAGTGATGTCCATTGATAGCCCGCAAGCTTTCTATTGTATTAGCCCGAAAGGCAAAGAAGACTTATCGCAAAACTTACGACCGATCCAATGGAGTAGCAGTATCAATGACGGTAAGGCGTTTGAGGCGAAAGTCAGCCAGCGTTTGATGGGAGACTACGTCTATATTTTTCAGCAAAGTCCTTATTATGATGAATCACAAGAAGGTTATATTCAGCAGTTTGCCAAGTTGATATTGAATGTTGGTGGTTTGCCAACGAGCTGGGATACACCACAGAATTTACCCATTGAAATTCTCCCTCTGCAGATGCCATATAAAGTGTATGCTGGAGGGACTTTTTCGGGTCAAGTACTCGCGAATGGCAAGCCTGTGCCGAATGCTGAAGTAGAAGTCGAGCTGTTAAATTTTAAGCCGAACATGAAGAAAAACAGCTTTGCTGATAAGCCTACCTATCAATACCCATCCGATCATTTTGCAACCATATCATTAAAAGCGGATAGGAATGGGGTGTTTGTCTTTGGCATTCCAAAACCCGGTATATGGGGTTTTATGGCTGGCTTTCCTGAAAGTTCTAGCACTTATAAAGATAAACCCTTAAGTCAGGAAGCCATTCTTTGGGTAGAGGCTTTAGAGCTTAAATAACTATAAAAGCTGAGGTTTTTTGTGCATATCGTTGATGGCGTGCTCTCGCCAGAAGTATTAACTGTTGGAGCTGTGTTGACCGCAGGCGGAACGCTTTGGGGGCTAAAAGCGCTAACGAATGAGAACCTGCCGAAGACGGCTTTATTTTGTTCAGTTTTTTTTATAACCTCTTTGGTGCATATCCCTTTTGGTGTTACCAGTGTTCACTTTATTGGTAATGGATTGATGGGGTTGATTTTGGGCCCAGCTGTGTTTCCTGCGCTTCTCATAGCCTTGTTTTTACAGGGAATATTCTTTGGTTTTGGTGGTTTTCTGGTGTTGGGGGTGAATACCTTGAATACCGCGATACCTGCGATGATCGTGTATTTTCTATTCCTGCCACTGATTAAAAAAGAGAACGCTCTAAATGGGTTTGTTATTGGCGCCATTGCAGGAGCTTTGTCTATTTTACTCTCATCGATTATGGTGGCATTGAGTCTTATTGCATCTGACGCGGCATTTTTTGACGGCGCTAAAGTGGCGGTTTTTTCTCATTTGCCATTAATGGTGGTTGAGGCTGTACTCACAGGATCAGCGGCTTCTTTATTACAGAAGGTAAAACCTGAAAGATTTCCGGTAACCCCTTTTATAGCCAGTGCGCAGGCGTTGCGGGGTGCAACCTCATGAAATTCATGCCGTTCGTTTTTATGCTGTTTTTAAGTCTCCCAACCTTCTCTCATAAAGTACTGACAATGGTCTATACCACTGGAATGACGGTAGAAGGGCAAATTGCTTTCTCTGATGGAAGCTTCGCGCCAAAAGATACGTTAGTTAAAGTATTTGATAATAATCAGCAGGTAGAAGAAGTTTCTGTCGATCAATATGGTGGATTTATTTATCAGGCACCAAAGCCTTCGAATTATCGCTTTCATGTTGATATGGGGTCAGGCCATATAGCCAATATGATGGTAAAGCCTGAGGATTTTAGTTCGTATTTAGCAAACGAAGGGATGGATAATACAGACCGAGATTTGGTAGAATCCACCGCCTCATATTCTAAAGCAACGCTTGAAGGCGTTGTTGCAAAACAAATTCGACCACTTAGGGAAGAAATTTTTGCACTCAAAGAAAAGCGCTATTGGATGGATATTCTAGGTGGCATTGGTTTTATCTTAGGATTGTTTGGCGTGGCCGCTTGGGTGCAATCGAGAAAATATGCAAAACCTTCCTCTTGATGTAAATTATTCAGGTACTAACGTTAAGGCTTTGTTTGATGGGGTTGATCCAAGGTTAAAACTGCTGGCTGTGTTCTGTCATGCAATGGTTGTGAGTTCGCTTGAGTCGAATGATTTACTCTTGATGCTTGTGATTCTTCCTTTGGCGCTTTGTCTTTTTGTTTTCCCTTTGAAAGTACTGTTTAAGCGTGTCTTGGCAATGGATGGCTTTTTAATTTTTGTTCTTGTTACTCTTCCTTTTAGTGTTCCGGCTGAAAGTGGTTCAGCCATTATCTGGCAGGGGGTTGTTGCAGACCAGCAATTTACCTTTTCAGAAACAGGCTTGTTGATGGCGGTGACTATAGTGCTTAAAGCGAATGCCATTTTGTTGTTCTTAACACTGTTGCTTGGACGGCTGTCTGTGCATAAATTGTGTCACGCATTATTGCAGCTTAAGTGTCCTGAAAAACTCGTGTTTGTTTTAGCGCTAAGCCTTCGTTATTTATCTGTTATCAAGCAGCAATATCAGGTGATGCGCTCGGCGATGGCACTACGAGGATTCCACTTGTCATTCCGAATTCAAGCGTTAAAAATGTTAGGTTTTTTGATCGCAATGTTATTGGTTAGAAGTTTGAATCGTTCAGAGCGAATTTTTCAGTCGATGCAGTGCCGTGGCTTTGTTGATCGGCTGGTTTTCTTGCCGGATTTCCACTGGCGTAGTCAGGATACCCTAATTGCCATTGTATTCATTGGGTTGGAAGTAACACTGCTAGGAACTCAGTATCATGCAGTGTTTGTTTGAATTACAAAAAATCAATTTTAGTTACCCCAGCGGGCCATTGTTATTCAGCGATCTCAGCTGGCAATTGTTAGAAGGGCAAAAACTTGCCTTACTTGGCGGCAATGGCACGGGTAAAACTACCTTATTACACCTGTTGATGGGGTTGATATCGCCTCAATCAGGTAATGTCATCGCCTTTGGTAAAATCAGGCAATCAACGAAGGATTTTACCGAAGTTCGACAAAAGGCAGGCTTATTATTCCAGGATTCGGATGATATGTTATTTTGCCCAACCGTCATTGAGGATGTTGCCTTTGGTCCATTGAATATGGGGATGAAAAAATCGGAGGCTAAAGACCATTCGCTTAATGTGCTCGAAACCTTAGGGCTTTCTCACTTGGCTGACAGGGTGACTCATCGGTTATCCGGTGGTGAAAAACGCTTAGTGAGCTTGGCTGCCGTTCTTTCGATGGAGCCTAAAGTTTTATTTCTTGATGAGCCAACGACAGGGTTAGATGTTAAGGCTAAGGTGAAGTTTATCGATGTGTTGGGAACTTTGCCTCAAACGCTCGTTCTTATTTCGCATGAATCAGATGTGGTCAGTCAGTTGACAACGAATGCTTTCGATCTATCTATTTAATCATTATCTTAAATATATCGAGTGATCTCCCGGCTATATATAATGGTTTGATTTAAATAGATGATGTCAAGATAACAGATGTATCGAGCGCCAATTTCACAAAAATCTGACTTTCACTATCTAAAAGCTATCGACGTAAAATGTGTATTAAGCGAACGTGTTATGTGGGTCGTAAAGGTTTTAAAAATTATATGGCTACTCCTTATTATAAGCATATATCAATGTAATGCCGGTATATTAGGTATCTACAAACATTATCGGTTTGATATCGAAGATAAAAACAGACACATATTAAATCAGACACCTTTTATTCAGCTCGCCATCCAATATCTTTATCGTCAAAGGTATAATTTAACACATAAATTAGTGCCTCTAGTTTATCACAGTCAGTATTGTTCTGACTGCTACGACACTCTATTTGATCTGGAGGAGATCTTTCAAAAGAATGCAAGCATTCTGCCTGCAATTGGTGACTTAATATTGGTATTTAAATCATGTACTAAGTGTGAGGAAATTAAAGAAAATATAGGAAAACTTAAGATCAAAATTAATGGAGAGCCAGTATCGAATGATAAACTGCCGTTATGTAACAAATGTAACGAATGTAAAATATGTGATCAAGAAGGTAAAAGATGTATGTTTTGTAAGAAATGTAAAGTGTGTAAGCCGGTTAGAATACTTAATAATCAAATGTTAATGCTTGAGGCTAACGAAAATGCTCCGAAAACTTAGGATATGCCAATAATTGAGTACCATCGTATTTGTAGAGTAATGTGAGTTCTCTAGTACAGTTTTTCATGTGGCCTTCGTCGTATTGAAACCTTATTTTCTCACCCGATTCTGATATCGAACTAATGGCCCAGCGTTCATTTTTTCCGTCCATTTTGGGTGGCGCGATTAAATATCCGTTAAGTCCGTTAAGAAAATCTAATGATTTAACGATTAAACTAAACTGTTGTTTTGATTGTTCATCCATCACCCAATATTTTAATCCATTTGCTGAATTAGATGTAGAATAGATTAGGAAAAAAAGTATGGTGATGCGTTTAAAATTCATAATAACTTAACCGAATAGAATGCTTAGGTTTGCACACTTTGATTAAGTTCAATAGAGGCGAGACAATTTGAGCATGTGTTTGTTAATGATTTATTTCTTGGTTAAAAGGATCGGTTGATCCTGTTTTGGATAGATCAGAAGTTTACCAGTAGTTAATCCCAGTTGGCTTTGATCGCTGTTAACTTTTTAATTCTAAGTGCCTGTATAGCTTCGCCAATTGCAGGCCCTTTTAGGGTGCTTTCTCCCAAGTCTTTAATACTAATATTTTTGATCCCATCAAAGCAGGCGTTAAGATAATCCGCCTGAAGATAATCATTATTTTCAAACCCTTTTCGGCCGGTTGCATCGGCTTTTGTCACGAGTAAAAACTGCTCAAGCCGTTCAGGTCGTCTAAATAGATCAAGTGATTTAAAGAGTTTAAGGATCGTGCCGGGTTTAAGTTCAAAGGCTTTATGGCTATGTAAATGATACTCACAAACCAGCATGGCAAGTCTTTGTGCTTCTTTGGAGACGCCTAAACGTTCGGATAAGCCTTTGACCAAGGGTAAGCCACTTTTCTCATGCCCTTTGTGGCTGGGTAAAACCTTATCCGGCGTAAGCCCCTTGCCAAGATCATGCACTAAGGCGGCAAAACGAACACTGATGTTTTTACTAGTTTTTGCAATTTGATCAAGCACCATGAGTGTGTGAATGCCAGTGTCGACCTCTGGATGCCATTTTTCGGTTTGTGGAATACCAAACAGTGCATCAATTTCAGGAAAGATACTTTTTAGTGCGCCGCACTCTCTTAGGGCTTCAAAATAGATTCTGGGATGGTCTGTTGACAAGGCTTTTTCGGTTTCTCGCCAAAGCCTTTCGGAAGATATGCTGGCAAGCTCATTGGTTTGAATCATGCTTTTCATTAAAGACATGGTTTCATCGGCGATGCGGAAACCTAATGGATAAAATCTTGCTGCAAAACGCGCAACACGTAAAATTCGTAGAGGGTCTTCACTAAATGCAGGGGAGACATGGCGCAACATTCTGTCTTCGATATCTTTTTGGCCGTGAAACGGATCAATAATCTGGCCGTCAAGGCGCTCTGCGATAGCGTTGATTGTCAGGTCACGGCGCAGCAGGTCTTCTTCAAGCGTCACCTCAGGCGCAAAATCACAGGTAAAGCCTGTGTAGCCTATGCCTGCTTTACGCTCTTTTCTGGCTAAGGCATATTCTTCTTTGGATGTTGGATGAAGGAAGACGGGGAAATCTTTACCTACTTGAACGAAGCCCTGTTCCAGCATTTGTTCGGGTGTACTGCCGACGACCACCCAGTCTTTATCGATTACTGGCAATTCTAACAATTTGTCTCTGACTGCACCGCCGACCAGGTAGGTTTTCATAAGGGTAACTATTTAGTGATTATCTTTTATTTATTGTCGGATATAAAACCGTCGGTGGCAATGTTTGGGGTCTTCACTGATTCCGCTTTCGGTTGGCTCAGAATGAGCGAAATGATTCACCAGCAAAGGTTGCGCTTTTAACAATGATAACGGAATATGGCCTCATCAGACAGGCGCATCATGGTTAAACAGCCACCCCAGACACAGCCGGTATCCAGCGCAAAAAGATTGGGCCATTCGCATTCGCCGTTGAGTGAGGCCCAATGACCAAAGAGTATTTTATCATCGGGATATTTGTTTACCCGGAATTCAAACCATGGCATGGCATCGCTGGTATTATGTTCAGGCTGCATTTTGTTATTTAAATCGAGTCGATAGCTTTTATCGATATAGCGCATACGTGTCAGATAATTCGTAATACAGCGTAGTCGAGCTGTCCCTGTGAGTGAATCATCCCAGCGGTCGGGTTGATTACCATACATATGGGTTAAGTATTCCAGATGGTTATTTTGTAGTGCGTCTGAGACTTCGTGTGCTAATGCGATGGCTTCTTCAACGCTCCAGCAGGCAGGAATACCAGCATGAACCATCGTATAGCCTTGATCGTGATGGATAAGCGGTTGCTGCCTTAGCCACTTTAAAAGTTTAGTAGCATCTTTAGCCGTTAAAATAGGCTCAAGCGTATCCCCTTTTTTAAATCGGCCATCCCCGAAGGCAACAGCTAATAGATGAAGGTCATGGTTGCCAAGGACTATTTGGCAGGCATCACCTAAATTGTAAAGAAATCTGAGGGTTTCTAATGACTCGGGTCCTCGATTAATGACATCACCGGCGCACCAGAGTTGATCTTTTTCAGGATCGAAATGGACTTCATTCAATAGCGATTTTAAGGGGGTTAAACATCCTTGTAAGTCGCCTACGGCATAAATGGTCATAAGAGGGCGTTGACAGTTAAATTCAATAGTTTGTTGCGACTTACCATTTTATCAGTCAAGTTAAAGACAGGGCTGCTTAGCTATCTAAACAAGCTGTTTTTAACGCAGAATGATGAGATTTTAAACGCAACCCAAAAGGCGCTTTTTTTATCGGCATTCGTTTTTATTTGTTCAACTCGTCTCTCATCTGCCTTAATAATCAAAAACTTTGATGAGTCGAATGCTGACTTTACTGCTTAACGCCTTACGGTATTCTACCGGGTCTTAATGAAGGTTCGCGGGGTTGGCTAATGTAAACGCAGGAATAGGCGCTTCAAGAACCTCACCATTTTCTGTTACGAAATCATAGTGCCCATGCATAATACCTGTCGGTGTTTGCAGGATAATACCCGAAGAATACTCGAAAGATTTGCCGCTGGGAATAGTGGGTTGTTGACCAACGACGCCTTGGCCATTCACTTCCTGTATTTTTTCTGCTCCGTCAATGATCTGCCAGTAACGTGATACCAGCATGACAGGCTCGTCATTTAAATTGGTAATGCGAATTTTATAGCTGAAAACAAATCGTCCTTCTTCTGCGAGAGATTGTTTCTCATGAAAAACCGTATTAACTTCGACTTGAATATTTGCATTTTCGGCTGACATAAATTTCCTTCAGGCGGCAGTGCTTCTCTTTGATCTCTTCGAATTAATTCCTGGATCTTGTAAGAAGATTCCCAGAAGCATCAGGTGAGCGCGGCCTTTTTTCTTATTCTTTTATAAACGTCTTTTTTATTATATCCACTTTCTTAAGGGACTTTCTGAATCCAGTAAATCATCAATGGTATTAGTAAGTTTAACATACATCTCGACAGTTAAAGCCTCAGGTCTCAGGCTCAAATCACAGTCCAATTGCTGCATTTGTTCACGGTTTAGTATTGATTTCAGATTGTTTTTCAAGGTCTTACGGCGCTGTGCAAAACAAGCTTTCACAAGTCTAATGAATAAATCGTCATTCTGAACTGTGATTTTGAAAGGCCTCGGGGTGAGCTTTACAATGGCGGACATGACTTTGGGTTGTGGGTTAAATGCAGTGGGAGGAACCAGAAAACATTGCTCAATATCGCAGTAATACTGGCATACCACGCTGATTCGTCCATAAGCTTTGGTGCTGCTTTTGGCGGCCAGGCGTTCGACGACTTCAAGTTGCAGCATAAAGTGCATGTCTTTGATGGCCGTTTGGTAATCCAGCAGATGAAAAATCAGCGGGGTTGAAATGTTGTATGGCAAGTTACCAATGACGCGAATGGGCTGGCCTGTAATAAGCGCATTAAAATCGAATTTGAGCGCATCAGCTTCATGAATGGTCAGAGGCTGGTTTGCAAACTTTTCCGTAAGCATGGCAACCAAATCCCGGTCAATCTCAACAGCGTCAAGTTTATTGAGCGTGTCGAGCAGTGGTGCGGTTAATGCCCCTTGCCCTGGGCCGATCTCCACCACATTATCATCAGGCTTTGGATTAATCAGTTGCACCAATCGGTTGATTAAGCCTTGATCTTGTAGAAAGTTTTGGCCGAAGCGTTTTCTGGCTCTATGGGTTTCTTTTTTCATTACACTGTATTTCAGGCTTTGTGGGTTATTTGGTGGTAGACGTTGCCATGGTTAATGCTTGGTTGATCGCAGTGAGTAAACTGCCGATGTCTGCTTTTCCGGTCCCTGCAATATCCAACGCTGTACCATGATCAACACTGGTTCGAATAATAGGCAAGCCTAAGGTAATATTCGCCGCATTGCCAAAACTTTGGTATTTCAGTACCGGTAAGCCCTGGTCATGAAACATAGCGAGGGCGCAATCGGCTTGCTTAAGAATTTTAGGCGTGAAAAGTGTATCCGCCGGGAGTGGCCCTTTAAGGTTCAAGCCTTGAGCGTTAAGCGCTGTTAATGCAGGAATGATCGTGTCGATTTCTTCTCGGCCTAAATGGCCAGATTCGCCGGCATGTGGGTTTAATCCTGCGACAACGATTTTGGGGTTGTGAATACCAAATTTGTTTTTTAGATCATTGTTCAGGATGCGACAGACTTTTTGGATTTTATCGAAGGTGATCGCTGCTGAAACGTCTTTTAACGGTAAGTGAGTTGTTACTAACGCCACTCGTAAATCACTTGAAGCAAGCATCATCACCACCTGCTCGGTTTGGGTTTTCTCAGCAAGAAATTCGGTATGACCGGTAAAGGCAATCCCGGCGTCATTAATCACTGATTTTTGCACAGGCAAAGTGACCATGGCATCGAACAGACCACTGGTGCAGCCATCAATGGCTAGGTTAAGTTGATCTAACACATAATGCGAGTTTCGGCTGTCCAGTTTCCCGGTAAGCACAGACTGGCTTGTTGGTAGTGGCAAACACGTTATCTCGCCTTTTCTATTAGACCTTGGTTCTTGTGTTTGGAGTGTCTCTAAACTGACGGTCGATAAGGTTGGTGTCAGATTCAGCTGCTTTGCACGCTGTTTAAACAATGTTGGGCAGCCTAAGGTGATGATTTCGCAATCAAGCGCTCGTTCACAAAGCGCTATTGCAAGGTCAGGCCCTACGCCTGCGGGCTCGCCAGTGGTTAAGACTAAACGTTTTGTCATCAAGCAGCCTAATTGGATTTAGGTGTTTCTATAACCTCAGGATTAAAGCTTGGATCTTTAAACTCGATATAAGCATCCTGACGAATTTGATTCAGCCAGCTATCGACTTCTTCTGCCGCTTTGCGTTGATAAAGCGTTTGGAATGCCTGGTTCTTTCTGACTTCATCAGTCACATTATGATCACGTTCGCCCAACTTTTGCACAATATGCCAGCCAAACTCTGTTTCAAAAGGCTTACTGATTTCGTTATCTTTAAGTTTTTCCAATGTTTTCTTGAAGTTGCCGACATATTTTGCTGGCTCGGCCCAGTCAAGATCACCGCCAAGCAAGGCGGAGCCTGTGTCCTCAGAATATTCTTTGGCAATCAGGCTGAAATCTTCGCCTTTTTTAATGCGCTTATAGAGCTCATTGATTAACCGTTTGGCTTGCTTGTTGCTCCGAACTTCAGATGGCTTAATCAAAATATGCCTTGCATGAACTTGATGGATAATTTTAGCTGCGCCACTCAAATCGTCGAGTTTTACAACATGCCACCCTGCGCCTGATTTAACAGGGGCTGAGTAATCACCCGGTTGCATATCAGGGATAATATTCGCAAAAAGTGAGGGTAATTCATCTTGAGTACGTACGCCAAGGTCGCCATTTTCAATCGCAAAACCATCGACGGTTTGCGGGGTATTAAAGTCAGAGAATTTTCGCTTCCCTGATTTAATGTCTTTCACTGCCTGCTCAAGCGCTTTTTTGGCTTTAGGGTCTTGAGATCTTATCAATAGGTGGCTAAGTGTATATTTTGACTGGATGCGTGATTTACCTTCCTCAGATTTTAAATATTCATCAATAGCCTGTTCACTGATATTAATGCGGTTACGTAAAAACCCCTGTTGAACCTGTTGTATGATGAGCTCTTTCTTTAGTTGATCTCTGATTTGCTGGGTGGTCTGCCCGCGCTTTTGGGCCTCAAGGATAAATTCTTCCAGAGTAAAGCCTTTGGATTTAGCTAATTGGCTCATGGATTGTGTTAGCTGTTCTTCAGAGACTTGAACTCCGACCCGATTGGCCATTTGTAATTGGATACGCTCAAGGATAAGGTTATTGATCGTGGCTTTTTTAATGGTAGCCTCATCCGGCATTGGCTGGTCTTGCGCTGCAATATTTTTTAGCACCTGGGCTTTGGCATCCTCATAGTCACTTTGGGTAATCACATCATCATCGACGATGACCAAAATTTTGTCGATGCCTACGTAGGCAGCCATCGATACTTGAGGAAGCCAGCAACTCGCAAAACTCAGAAATAGCGTGGCGGCAATAAGGGTTGCTCTATAAATATGTGTCAATTGTCGGGCCATTAGCGTTGAAAACCTGGGATACTTTCCTGGAATAGTTTGCTGATCGTACTATTGATAGTGCCTAGGCCTTTTAACGTAAATTCCAGCATGTAATGGTTACGGTAATCTGCGTGGTAGTTGTTTCTTTCCCATTCAAAAATGTCGAAAGTTTTACGTTCACGTTGATAAGCCATAAGAACATTTAAACAGCAGTTGTCGTAGGCTAGACCAATGATCTGATCTGCTTGCTCGTTGCGGTTTATATCATATTGATAGCGAATAATGCCAGACCATTGTGAGCTAATCGGCCAGATCGTCGAAAAATCCACCATATTGATGTTATCTTTCAAATAGGTGGTGCCGCCGGAGTATTTAGGCACTGCAAGCATTGGGTTTTTTACATAGCGAAAGCCAAGGTTGACTAGCTGCCAGCTATTTTGGCGGTATTGGTAATAAACTGAACCTTCATTGAAGGTGTCTTCAAAGGGATTGAACAGGCTGGCGAAACGAATCTGTTGTCTGGAGGTTGGGAATATATTGGCTTCAAAAGCCATATCACTGGTGTGGTTATAAAAGCGTCGGTCGACCTCATCGTTGTAGGTTTCTATAAATTCTCTTTCATCTTCAGGTATACCTTCCGTTATGGGCAGTCGATCTTTTTGGAATTCGGATGAGGCCACTTTTCGATCGGTAAAATAAAGAATCTGACCAATACCCATGTTGGCTAAAATTCGGCCGGTTTGCAGATTTGCCCATTCTGAAGAAAGATTAAGGGTTAATTGGTTGGCGTCACCAATGCGGTCAACGCCATTAAAACGCTCACCGCGAAAGAGTTGTGCGTAACTAAAGGTATACTCGCTCGTATCAAAAATGGGTAAATGGTTTTGATCCTCGTAATACGCATAATAATAAAAAAGTCTGGGCGTTAGGGTTTGGTAAAGAGTTTTGTGTTGCTTGGCAAAAATGACGCGGGAGTCGATGGATACAACAGGAACGCTAATACTTTCATGCCCTGATGTCTTATAAATATCAGAGGTGTCGCTATTATCCTCAAGCAACATGTCGGTGCGTTTATAGGCAAGAGTGCTGACCACTTCCGCAAAGGGCCAAATATCTTTGCGGGTAAGGCTGGGTTCGAAGTAAAAACGATTGGCTTCTACGTGGTTTTTTTTGTGTTGAAAATTGACATATTGACTGTTAAGCCCGGTTTCAAATTTAAAGGGTTGAAAGTCCGGGGTATAGGTTAAGTCAATTCGCGGCATTTGTCGGTAAAGGGTGAGCGGGTCAGGGTCTTCTTCGAGTGTTTGATAATCAATGACCCGAGCATTTAACTGAACTTGATGTCGATTAAAACCAATAAAGGCTTCACGACGTATGTTGAGGGTTTTTTCAATATCCAGGCCTTTACCACCCCAGTCTTGAAAATAATCATTATCACTGACTCGTTGGAAGTTTATAAAGGTAGAAATTGATGGTGAGATTTGGCCTTTTTCTTTTATACCATAGGCCCAGCGGTTTTGATGATTTTTATTGGTGAAACTTTGGTCGCCGATTTTTTTATCATTCGGAATAAATTCTCCATTGAATTGCCATTCGCTGAAATGATTAAGGTACCTGGCTTCTAATCCATGCCCGAGTGCATGCTCAGTTTGCAGACGTGGGCTATAAGTCATATCGAAATTAGGCGCAATATTTAAATAATAAGGCAGTGTGAAATCGACATTGTTGGATGAGACTGAAAGGCTGGGAAATAAAAATCCTGATTTTCTTTTATTATTAATAGGAAAGTTAATATAGGGGAAATAAAACACCGGAATGTCTTCGATTCGAATCACGGCATTGTATGCGCTTCCCCAGCCCGATTGATTATCTATATCCAGCGTGCTCGCTGATAATGTCCAGTTATCTGAGTCAGGCGGGCAGCTGGTGATTTCGGAAAATTTCAGCAGCATTTTTTCTTTGTCTTTAGATTTTAATAAATCCAGATTTTTGGCTTTGCCTCGGATGGCACTGCCATGCATCAGAAATTTTGTGTTATTTAAATCCAGATTTTGAAAATTGTTGGATAAGTTTCCATCTGTTGCCATCAATAAAAAACCGGGTTGCCGAAGAATAAACCCACCTTCAATGGTCGCATCCTCAGTCTGTTGGTTGTATTGCATGCGGCTGCAGCTAAATCGAATATTGGCTTTATACGCTTCAACATCGCCCTCAAGCAAAAGGGTATTCTCATCCAGTGTTGATACTTGATCTGCGCTTAAAAAAGTTTCAGCTTTGCCGAGATCCGTGTTTTGTTGAGCGCTTGGGTTGTCAGGTTCTTGATAATAACCTTTACAGGCGGTTAGTGATTTTTTATCTTCAATCCAATCAAGGCCGCGAGCTTTTTCATTGGCATGAAGCATTGCCTGATGAAGTTGCTCCGGGTCTTGAGTCAGACGAATGGGGTCGTCTTTTACCGGTTTTGGACACAGGGGTGACTCCTCTGCAGCGAGAATGTGAACGCTCAAGACAAGAGTGATTGCCAAAAAGGTGACCAGAGTGTTGAATCGCTTAACCATTAATGAATTATCTACCCTAAAACGACCTAAAGGTGCTATTCTCTCCTGCTACCTTTTAATAGGATAGACCAATGCCCCTTTGTAAAGTGAACGCTAAATTATCATGAAAGTTGATACGAATCTATTTGAGTCTCTAAGTCGTTGGATAGCGAGTCTACATCTTGGTGAACTTAAGAGCGTAGAAAAAATGGTGGGGGATGCAAGTACAAGGCAGTATTTTCGGGTAAAGGTAGATAATAAGTCTTATGTGGCTGTCATTGCCCCTAAAGAATCCTTGATGAATGCAGCTTTTGTCCAAATCCGAAAATTGTTTGTTGGCATACATATTCCAGTGCCTGAAATCATCACGGATGAAAAAAATCTGGGCTTTATGTTGCAGGAAGATCTTGGTGATACCATGATGCTGAACAAGCTAACGGCCGACTGCGTTGATGACGTCTATCAAGATGTCTTCAATTATCTGCTGACCTTCTTGAAACTCGATCAGCCAACCGTCGCGGACCTGCCTTTATATGATGAGGCGTTTTTCCGCCGAGAGATGGATCAGTTTGATACGTATTTTTTAACCCAGTGGTTAGGTCTTGAGTTAAGCGCCAACGAGCTCATTACGCTAGAGAAAACCAAAACATTTTTAATTGAAAAGGCATTAGAGCAGCCCTATGGCTTTGTTCATCGAGATTTTCACAGCCGAAATATGATGTTCAAAGATAACCAGTGGGTGGTTATTGATTTTCAGGATGCGGTGCAGGGTCCTTTGACTTATGATTTGGTTTCCCTGTTAAAGGACTGTTATATTGATTGGCCCCAAGAGCAGGTGACTCAGTGGGTGAAGCGCTATCATCAACAGTTAACCAATCAGCCGTCAGCACCCTTTAAATCCTGGTCATTTGACGCGTTTTTAATGCATTTTCATTTGATGGGTCTTCAACGTCATTTGAAAGTCTTGGGTATTTTTACCCGTTTGGCGATGTTTGATCAAAAAACCAGCTACTTGCAATATTTGCCTCGAGTTTACCAGTATGTTGTCTCTGTAACTGAGCGCTTTGATGAGCTGGCGGATTTTAATGCATTTTTAGCCACACGAGTGTCAGGGTTAGTTGAGAAAAAAATTGATGACACAAAACTTGGTGTGAAGTCATGAAAGCCATGATTCTTGCCGCAGGTTTTGGTAAACGATTATTACCATTAACCGCCAATACACCAAAGCCTTTGCTTGGAGTGAATGGTAAACCCTTAATTCAGTGGCGTATTGAGGCATTGGTTGATGCAGGCATCACAGACATTATGATTAATCACTCGTATCTTGGTCAGCAGATTGTCGACTTTTGTGGATCAGGTGAGCGATTTGGCGCATCAATAACCTATTCTGCAGAACCTGAACCGCTGGAAACTGCCTGTGGCATTCATCAGGTTTTAGATTTTTTTGAAAACGCGCCTTTTGTTGTCATCAATGCGGATATTTACACGGACTATTCGCTGGTTGATTTGGCAAGCTTTGACTTAAAAGACGCACTTGCTCACCTTGTGATGGTCGATAATCCAGAACATAACCCTTCTGGCGATTTTTCCATTACTGCCACAGGCCAATTGATTTTACCTGAAACGAACACAGCGACCTATTCAGGTATCGCCTTATTTCATCCTGATTTTTTTCATCAATATTTTGCGGGTGAGAAGCCCCTTAAGCCTCTGTTCTTAAAAGCTATAGCCGAAGGGAAAATCACGGCAAGAAAAATAGACGCGTTTTGGGAGGATGTAGGGACGCCTGAACGTTATGAATCTCTGAACCACCATCTAGCCCTGAATCTACGTTCTTCTTTATAATCGACTAACCCACGCAGTCATTGGCGCTCTAGTCGATGAGCTCAGTATTTGTAAATTATCTAACGATAGTTTTCTTGGTGGTTTTCATGTGGCTAACATTTCTATATAGGCGTATAAGCTTTTTTATCATGTCCGGATAACTTTTATCTAGATTGTAGTGTTTATGTTTTATGAACTTAATTATCAAATATTGTCAAATAATTAATTGTTATCACTTGATATGAGGATATTTGTTTGCTTATGAAAAATACTAATCACTTTCTTGTTCTCGTTGTTGTTTTTTTTGTTCTATCTATGCAGGTGCATAAGTCGCATGCAACTCTCTCTTTAGGTGTTTTATGTGGAACAGCAGCGTCAGGGGGGACAGGCTTTGTACTTAGCTTGGTAGGTCGTTTTACGGGCAATACTGATTGTGTGAGAAACTCTCGTGTTGTGAAAGCTTTTTCAAGCCAAGAAAAGACTCACAAAAAGCCTGTCGGCAGGATATTGGCAGATGCTACATCGGATATGCTTGGATGCGGAGCATTTGCCGTCATTCAACAGGTGAGCTACGAATCCCTTGGCGAGGTAATAGAGGATGAAAACGCAAGAAATGCTATTTCATGGGGCAGCGGGATAATCGCTGGGGCTGCCACCCGCCTGATAACGAATGGTATTATTCACGGAGCGCTTAATTTTTGCGGGGTAAAGAAACAGCCTTCTGAGAGTATGCAATTGATAAATAATGATGGAGAGTCAGGTAGATGAGATTAGAAGTGATTAAATACCATGGATGAATTTCTGTTATGGATGTTTTAAATAAGTTTTATACAAAATTTACTTGATTTTATCAATTCTTGAGAATGGTTGTATTCATTGCTTTGTTAGTGTCTGCACCGTTCTCTCCTTAGCAGCTTTTTGATCGACCGCCAATCAAACTTCTAATTCTTTCTTTTCTGCTAACGAGCCATTAACTCACTATGAAGGATGCGCTCTGGACTAAACCAACGCTTTGTTTTTTTGAGAGTTAGAGGAAATTTCTGAGATTTTTTATTTGAACTTATTTTGTTAATAATGTCAGTTAATTGTGTGTGTGATATTTTCGTTTGGTAAACTTTGAGGTCTATTACGGGGGTGAGGAAGTGAAAGCAGTGTGCTGTAACAGTAAAGATGATAACAGAACCTTTGCAAAACAATTTGTCGATGTGACTACTCATGCAGCAGCGTATAGTTTTACTTTTGCAGGATATCATTATATACAAATAGCTCTGGAAGCAGAGGGGGTAGAAGAAGGAACTTCTAAACGTGCGGCGGTGAGTCTTTCTGTGCTTGCTGGCGGGGCAATGAGTGCCGCAGCAAATAAATTGGGTGATTTGATGTTATATTATCTCCCATGTTGTTCAATAACCAACGAGAGACAGCCATCATCAGATGAGGAAGTTCAACTTGAGGATCAATGACTTTATTTATTAGGTGGGTGATATTTTCGTTTGGTAAACTTTGAGGTCTATATGAAAAAGATCAATCGAACTTCAATTATTCTTTTCATGGTTGTTTTCTTTATGTCAGTAAATCAATCCAACGCTGCTGAGTTTAATTCAGATGTTTTTCTTTACCCGTTACTAGCTCAATTAGCCGGCATGATTTATTACGGGGGTGAGGAAGGGGTGAAAGCAGTGTGCTGTAACAGTAAAGATGATAACAGAACCTTTGCAAAAAAATTTGTCGATGTGACTACTCGTGCAGCAGCGTATAGTTGTATTTTTGCAGGATATCATTATATACAAATAGCTCTGGAAGCAGAGGGGGTAGAAGAAGGAACTTCTAAACGTGCGGCGGTGAGTCTTTCTGTGCTTGCTGGCGGGGCAATGAGTGCCGCAGCAAATAAATTGGGTGATTTGATGTTATATTATCTCCCATGTTGTTCAATAACCAACGAGAGACAGCCATCATCAGATGAGGAAGTTCAACTTGAGGATCAATGACTTTATTTATTAGGTGGGTGATATTTTCGTTTGGTAAACTTTGAGGTCTATATGAAAAAGATCAATCGAACTTCAATTATTCTTTTCATGGTTGTTTTCTTTATGTCAGTCAATCAATCCAACGCTGTTGAGTTTAATCCAAGTGTTTTTCATTACCCGTTACTAGCGCAAGCGTCGGCCATGCTTTTTCATGGGGGAGTAACAGTCGTCAAGTCAGTAGCTTCCAAGAATACAGATGATAAAAGAAACTTAGCAAAAAAAATGGTCGATGTAACTTGTCATGCAGTAGCCTATAGTGCAACATTTGCAGGTTTTCGTTTTGTTAAACAGGGATTAGAGTCTTTAGGGGTAGATGAAGAAAGCGCCAGTTATTTGGGGGTCTGTCTTGGGGTAGTTACTGGTGGAGCAGCTAGTATTTCATCAACTAGGCTGTGTGATTTATTGTTAGTCTATTTTTTTAGGCTTGGATTAACCAACGAGAGACAGCCATCATCAGATGAGGAAGTTCAACTTCAGGATCAATGACTTTGTTTATTAGGTGTGTGGTCTGATCTTCTCTGCTTTTTACAAAGCTTGGCTGCTGTGGGATAATCTTCGAGCTTTAACTCTCCTCTTATTTTTAGGTTCGAGAATCTTATGGAATTTCAAATTGCACCCTCTATTTTATCGGCAGATTTTGCGCGTCTTGGAGAAGAAGTTGATGCAGTTTTGTCAGCAGGTGCTGATATTGTCCATTTTGATGTAATGGATAATCATTATGTTCCCAACTTGACTATTGGGCCTATGGTCTGCAAGGCTCTCAGAGATTACGGTATCAAGGCTCCCATTGACGTACATTTAATGGTCAGCCCGGTTGATGATCTGATTAAGCAGTTTGCCGATGCGGGCGCTACCTATATTACGTTTCACCCTGAAGCGTCTCAACATGTTGATCGCTCCCTTGCGCTCATTAAAGATGCAGGCTGTAAAGCAGGGTTGGTCTTTAATCCAGCATCAACTTTGGATGCGGCCAAGTATGTGCTTGATAAGCTGGATATGATTTTATTGATGTCAGTGAATCCGGGGTTTGGCGGTCAATCGTTTATTCCTGCCACGCTTGAAAAACTCAAGGAAGCGAGAACACTCATCGACCAAAATAGTCTCGATTGCCGTCTTGAAATCGATGGCGGTGTCAAAGTGGATAATATTAAAGATATCGCCGCTGCAGGTGCGGATACTTTCGTTGCCGGGTCTGCCATTTTTAATCAGCCAGATTATAAAGCGGTTATCGATCAAATGCGTAAAGAGTTAGCGGATTCTTAAGGCGCATGTTTTCGAATAAAAAAGCGCTCTTATTTGATCTCGACGGCACGCTTGTTGATAGCGTTGGCGATTTACACATGGCAGTCAATGAGATGCTGAAATCCTTTGATTCACCAAGTGTTTCGGTTACGCATATCAAGTCTTGGGTGGGCAATGGTTCTTTTCGTTTGGTTGAAAGGGCGCTGGCCAATGCAAAACTCACTGCCATTGATCTTGATGTCGCCCATGAAACATTCTTATCAGCGTATCGAAATACGCATCATGCGAATACCACGCTCTGTTCTGGAGTGAAAAAAGCGCTGACGTATTTTTTAGAGAAGCATTTTTTGATGGCCATCATCACCAATAAACCCTTGCAGTTTGTGCCAGAATTATTAGAGCAGCAAGGTATTGATCAATATTTCGATATGGTACTCGGTGGTGATAGTTTAGCTGAGAAAAAGCCATCACCTGCACCTTTGCTATTTGTCGCACAGGAGTTAAATGTTGATATTGATGCCTGTTTGATGATTGGCGATTCTGAAACTGATATTCTCGCGGCTAACGCTTGTGGTATGCAGTCTGTTGTTTTATCAGAGGGGTATCATCAAGGGATCGATGTTAACCAATTGGGTGCAGATGCCATTATTGATTCTATCGACGAGCTAATCGGGTTAGTCAATGATCCTTCTGATCGATAACTTTGACTCTTTCACCTTTAATGTCGTGAGGTATTTTAAAGAATTGTCCTCTGATGTGATGGTCGTTAAAAATAATGCCATCACGCTCGATGAAATTGAACAGATTGATCCTGAGTTAATTGTTTTATCTCCAGGGCCTGGGCGCCCTGAAGATGCAGGTATTTGTTTATCCGTCGTTGATCGATTTCATGCAATAAAACCGATTCTTGGTATCTGCCTGGGGCATCAGGTGATTGCACAATATTTCGGCGCGAAAATTATTCATGCAAAAGAATTGATTCACGGCAAAGCATCAGAGATCACTCATCAAAATGAATATTTATTTGATCGACTACCTTCGCCTTTTAAGGCAACCCGATATCATTCACTTGTTGTCGATGCAGAGTCACTACCTAATGAATTGTCGATTATTGCCTCAACCCAAACTGAGTCGGGTGAGTCGGGTGAATTGGATGAAGTGATGGCAATCGCGCACAGGCAGTACCCTGTTTTTGGCGTTCAGTTTCATCCAGAAGCGGTGTTAACTGAATACGGTCATCAAATTTTATCGAATTTTATTGTCTGTGGTCTACAAAGCTCGCAAACAGTAAAGGAGTTATTATGGAGTTAACAGCAGTGGAACTAATAAAAGCAACACAACAGCTTGTTGATGGCAAAGATTTAAGTGCGACCGAAATGTCTCAGGCTTTTTTGGAGATTATGTCGGGTAAAGCCACCGATGCCCAAATTGGTGGTTTTTTAGTTGCTCTTAGAATGAAAGGGGAAACCGTTCAGGAAGTTGCCTCTGCGGCAAAAGTGATGCGTGAATTATCAACCAAAGTCGATGTTGCAGATGCTACATTGGATATTGTCGGTACCGGTGGTGATGGTGCAAAAATATTTAATGTATCAACCGCCAGCACCTTTGTTGCAGCAGCTGCAGGTGCCAAGGTTGCCAAGCATGGTAACCGCTCTGTTACCAGTTCATCCGGTATGGCTGATGTTCTTGAGGCTGCAGGAATTAATTTGAATTTAAGTGCCAGGCAAATCGCCTATTGCATTGAGCAAACAGGTTTGGGCTTTATGTTTGCCGTTAATCACCATCAGTCGATGAAGTATGCAGTTGGACCTAGAAAAGAGTTAGGTCTTCGTACCGTTTTTAATCAACTAGGGCCCTTGACCAATCCAGCGGGCGCAACCCATCATGTCATCGGTGTTTATGACCCTGAATTGGTTTTACCTTTTGCTGAAGTATTAAGAGAGCTTGGTAGTAAACATGCTTTGGTGGTTTGTTCTGAGGATCGGTTGGACGAGTTTTCAATAGCGGCAGATAGTCAGGTTGCTGAGCTGAAAGAAGGCAACATTGAACAGTATAAAGTCAGCCCGGAATCGCTCGGCTTAAATCGCTCATCGCTTGATAGTCTTCGTGTCGAATCGCCGGATGAGAGCCTGGCGCTTATTAAAAAGGCGTTAAAGCAACAGGATACACCTGCATCTGATATGATAGCGCTCAATGCGGGTGCTGCGATTTATGCCGCCGACCTGACCCTGACGTTAAAGCAAGGGGTTGAGATGGCGCAGGATATTATGGTTTCAGGCTTAGCCCTTGAAAAAATGAAAGACTTTATTGAATTTACCCGGTTTGTAAAAGAGTAATTTAGCAGAGAATCCCCCAAATGAGTGATACCCCTGATGTGCTAAAAAAAATCATACAACGCAAGTATGAAGAAATTAGCGAACGTGAAGCGAAAGTATCCATCAAGGACCTTGAAAAAAAAGCCGAAGAACAATCCGCTTGCCGTGGATTTATCGATGCGTTAAATCGTAAAAAACAAGCAGGTGTTTCTGCGGTGATCGCAGAAATAAAAAAAGCGTCACCTAGTAAAGGCGTTATTCGTGAAGATTTTCAACCGGTTGAGATTGCAACCGCTTATGAATCTGCAGGCGCTGCGTGCTTGTCTGTATTGACCGATAAGGATTACTTTCAAGGCCACGAAGATTTTTTAATTGCAGCAAGAGAAGCGACGTCTTTGCCTGTGATTCGCAAAGATTTTCTGGTTGAACCTTATCAAATTTTAGAAGCACGAGCCATTGGGGCAGATTGTGTGTTGTTAATTGTGGCGGCTTTCTTATCTGCTCCGAATAAGCTAAAGCATCTGTATGACTTGGCTGTTTCAATGGGGATGGATGTTTTAGTTGAGGTGCATAATGCGCAGGAATTGACGCTTGCTTTGGCGTTAGATCTTAACGTGGTAGGCATTAATAACCGTAACCTGCATAATTTTGATACAAGCTTAGATACTACGTTGAATTTGATGAAAGAAATCCCTTCGTCGGTCACTATTGTGACTGAAAGTGGCATTCATACGACGGAAGATGTTGCGTTAATGCGAAAAAATGACATTCATGCATTTTTAGTGGGCGAAGCTTTTATGCGATACAATGATCCAGGTCAAGGTGTCCGTGATCTTTTCGGTCGTTTATAGGGTGTCTAAGGGAAGCAGAAGATAAAAAGTTACCGTTTTTAGCAGACAG
>CAKMZU010000010.1:0-4808 GCA_929200485.1 uncultured Gammaproteobacteria bacterium
TTTTATCTTCTGCTTCCCTAAAGGCTTTAATCTTAATTTAAGTGTTCTGCGTCGGGTGCGCTTTTTTATCTTCAACCGTTCTATTTCTTTTTGGCTTCACTTTTGGCCGATAGATATGGGCTTGAGACTCATCATAAAGGTATGAGTCATCAAACTCTTTAGTGCTCAAAACGTGCCCAACCAAAATCAAACTGGTCCTGGTGAACTTCTTTTCCCGCACTTTATTTACAATGTCTTTTAACGTCCCAATAACTTTATCCTGATCAGGCCAACTGGTTCGATAGCAAACACAAACGGGGCAGTCTTCGCCATAAAAAGGAATCAGTTCTTCAACAATTTTATGAATGCGGGTAACACCTAAATGAATAGCAAGGGTTGCACCACTTTGTGCTAATGCAGGCAAACGCTCTCTTTCAGGGAATGGGGTTTTACCCTCGTAACGTGTCGTGATAATCGTTTGAGACACACCTGAGAGGGTTAATTCTTTACCCATCCATGCAGCTGAAGCGGATACAGCCGTCACGCCAGGAATAATTTCGTAAGGGATATCCAGCGATTCCAATAGTCGGATTTGCTCACCTATAGCCCCATAAACCGATGGATCACCCGAGTGCACTCGGGCAACTTTTTCACCTTTATCAATGGCTATTTTAATCTGCTCGATAATATCCGGTAACGCCATACTGGCCGTATCCATCACAAGCCTTGCTTTTGCTTCGTAAGGCTCAATAATGGCCCTAGGCACTAAAGACCCTGCATACAAAATCACATGACACTCTGACAAACGATTTAACGCTTTAACAGTAATTAATTCTGGGTCACCCGGGCCTGCGCCAATAAAATAAACGGTCATAATTTTTTTTGATAACCTCTTGGAGTATAAAGCCAGGTTTTATCTTGATGTGCAACGGATTGCGTTTCAGAGTTACCTACCGAGACCAAGGTAAACATATCAACATCTTTCGCATCGAGCTCATCCAGCCTGATAATGCGAATGGATTCTTCTTCACGGGTAAGCTGCCTACCTAATACAACGGGGGTTGAACCCGGACGATATTTTAATAACACATCGCGCGCATAATTAATTTGCCAATCCCTTTTTTGCGAACGCGGGTTATAAAAAGACACCACAAAATCTGCTTGCCCGGCATGCTCTAATCGAGTCGCAATTGTCTCCCAAGGTGTTAACAGGTCTGAAAGGGATATCGTACAAAAGTCATGCCCTAATAAAGCCCCTACTCTGCTTGCGCATGCCTGCATTGCAGAGATTCCCGGGAGAACTTCCAGCTCGACCGATTGCCAAGGGTGAGTTTTGTTCTCTTTGGTTTTTAACAATTCAAATACGAGGGTCGCCATTGCATAAATGCCAATATCACCACTGGAAATAAGAGCAACGGTTTTATTATCTGATGCCAGATCCAATGCTAATTCGGCTCGCTTAATCTCATCACCCAAGGCTTTGGTGTGGAGTGTTTTGCCATCACAAAGTGACCCCAGAAGATCCAAATATAATCCGTAGGCGACAAGATCGGTTGATGATTCAATGGCCTGTTTCGCTGACGGAGTGAGCCAATCAAGGTCGCCCGGGCCTGTTCCAACAATATATAATTTATTCATGTTTTACTATATTACCGCTTATTTTTTCCATCCATCGACAGGCTCAGGATAAACGCAAACATACTCCCGTTCACCCTGAACCTGTCGAAGGGGATTATCATTTCATTTATATGTATACGAATCTAAAATATTATTCATTTAATTTTTGAAGCTTCGGGCAATGGCGCAAGTCGCTTTGGTATTTTTTATTTTCGGCACAACCAACTCCGAAGTCTTTCCTGTTAATTCAGACGCAGCATATAAAGCTGCTGATTCAGCCACGCCATAAACACCTACCGTGTTAAACACATACTCTGAACGTTGGCTTAAGAGCGCTTCTTGAGTGGCTAACTTTTCTTTATCAAAGGTATGAAAGGTCACCTTCGTTTTCTCTGCGAATGCCAACATGGCCTTTTCATCAGCCTTTATATCGATACTATTTATTGATTGCATCACAGGCAATGGCAATTGCGCTTTATCCAACGCCTCATAAATAATGTCTTCTAAATAGGCTATAGGGCAATTACGCTCACAACCTACACCTAACGTATAAACAGGTTCAATGTAAGCATTCGCCGTGGTACAGACCAGTGTAGAATTCAACTTATCAGCCAATGTTTTCGCCAAATGATTGGCACCGCCTTCATGCCCTGAGAGCAAGGGAATGACAAATTGCCCAAACTCATCCAACACCAAAACGGGTGGGTCTTGTCTTTTATCTTTTATAACATCAGCCAAAACCCGCACAACAATCCCGGTTGCGCAGATCATCACTAGCGGTTGCTTTTGTAAAAAACTTTGCTGAACTTTTTGTTTAAAGTTTTCGGGCTTATAAAAGGATTGCGCATCAGGATAAAACGCCAATATCTTTTTAGCTAATTGATTCCCTTTCTCCGTTAAAGCGTATATATGCATCACAGACGCCTGGTCACAAAGAATAAAGAAAAATAAGGCCCTGATTCATCTGGCAATTCAGAAAAAGACAGTATTTTTTCGTTCGCTCGAGAAATATACTCAATATACTGTGCATCACCCTCTCGACCCGCCTTGCGGATTAACCGCATTAAATCAGATCGACGCTCCCCTGCTTTTAACAAAACCACCGAATCAAATTGCATTAGCGCTTGCAGCGTTTGCTCATCGGTCACACGGCCTGAGAGCACAGCCAATGACTCACTTTGCTGAACCAACGGGGTTTTCAATTGACTCGACGCTGCATGTACTGAACTGATACCGGGAATCACTTCGCAAGAAAAATCGCCGCCTAATCTATCGAGCAGGTAAATAAACGAGCCATAAAACAGAGGGTCGCCTTCACACAAAAAGCCTACCGATAAATCGCTAGACAAAAACTCACTGATTTTTATCGCAGCACTATCATAGGCAGCATTCGCAAGCTTTCTATCCTTACTCATCGGCATGGGTATTGGCAAAAATATTTGATCCACCTTAGCCTCTGATAATGCATTGACAGCGATCTGTTTGGCTTGTGATTCACCTTTATCATTAACAAGGAAAGCAACCACATCAAGTTGAGAAATGAGTTGATGTGCCTTAACCGTGAGAAGCATTGGGTCACCGGGGCCAACACCAACCCCATAAAAACAGCCGTCTGATTGACTCATGATTTAACAACCTTTAAAAGACTCACTGGTAATGCTGGCTGCATAACGGTTTTTTTACCTAAAGCGCGTGCCTGCTTGACACTCACTTCCATTAAATCACAATCATACCCGGCACTTTGAAGTTCACTAAAACAAGCAAAGACACCCAGTTTGGATTCTTCTGTCACAGCGGAAACCACCATCCGCCCACCTGTTTTTAAAAACTGAAAGGCATGTTGAATCATTTCATACATATTGCCATCACAACCACCAATAAATATACAATTAGGTGCTGGCAGTTTATGGAAAATCTCAGGTGCTGTCGCTTGAACCACTTCAAGTGACGTGGCTTCAAACTTCTCTTTATTGCCTTTAATGCATTCGACTCTTTCAGCGACAGATTCAATAGCATAAATAGCGCTATTGGAAAGTAATGCCCATTCAACAGAAACACTTCCAATCCCTGCGCCAACATCCCAACCAATCTCAGAAGGCTTTGGATCAAGCAGGGATAACACATTCACCCGAATCGCCTTTTTCGTCATCATCCTGCTGCCTTCCTCACTAATAAAGGCTTCATCCGGAAAACCCAAAAACACCGATTTCGCAGGCACAATACTCGTCATTTTTAAATAACAAATGTTTAAGGCGTTAAATAACAATCCTTCTGGATTAGCTTCTCGAACAGAAAAAGTGGTGATGCGCTCATCGGCATAACCTAAGCGTTCCAATACCGTAAGCTCAGCATCCATCTTTTGATTGACGATAAAGTTGGCAATAGCCTCAGGTGTATTGATGCCATCCGTCAAGAGAAGGTATTCACCGTCTGTTCTAAGTTCCGCAGCAAGATCACTCATGGCTCGCCCATGAAGACTCACGACTTGAAGATCCTGTAACGACTTCCCTAGTCGGTGGCATGTCACCTGAAGACTTGAAACGGCAGGCAATGTCATGACTTTATCCTGAAAATGTTCACGCAGCCATTTACCAATTCCAAAAAATAACGGGTCACCAGAGGCCAACACAGCAATATCGCCTGACAACTCGTTGATAAAAGCTTCCAGCTCATAGAATTTTGGCAATAAATGACACTGTTGTTGTTCAATGTGATGCTCAACCATGGATAATTGGCGAACACTGCCAATTACATGTTGAGCTTTTGATAGCGCAAACAACGCTTCTCGCGTTAATTCGGCCTGCTCACCTACCCCTAGGCCAATCGCATATATGGTCAATAGCTTTCCCCGTGATTTAAACGGAGTAATGCATTACAGCTGGCGCTAGCCACTGCACTTCCCCCCTCTCGACCTTTCAGTGTAATACACTCGACGCCCAGCTGCTGACAATTCTCCCAAAGGGCATCTTTTGACTCGGCAGCACCGATAAACCCAACCGGCATACCGATGATTAGCGCAGGCTTATCGCAACCCGATTCAAGCATTTCCAGCAGTCGAAAAAGTGCCGTTGGCGCATTACCAATCACAACCACCGCACCTTTTAAAAACGGTTGCCATAATGCCAGTTGCGCCATGGATCGTGTCTCACCGTTTTCTTTGGCTAATCGTTCCGTTTCTGGATCGGTTAAAAAACACAAAGGCGGTGAATTAA
>CAKMZU010000010.1:4818-6510 GCA_929200485.1 uncultured Gammaproteobacteria bacterium
CTCTTGCACCATTTTTACATCACAGAGAATCGGTTTGTTTTGCGCAAGGGCATCTCGCCCTTTTTCTACTGCGTTAGGAGTAAAAAAGCATTGTTCAGCAAGTTCCGGGCGGCCAAGACTATGAATGACACGCATCACTACCTGCTGTTCTTCAAACGAGAAGCGCGATAAATCAGCCAGCGTTCGAATGGTTTCAAAGCTTGCGACTTCGATCGCTTTTGGATCTTTTTCGTAACGGTAAGCCGTCATTCTGCCGTACTTTTTAGCGTAACCTTGGGACGGTGTGGCTCGTGGTGATGGTCGTGGCCGTGCTCATGAGAATGGCCATGAGAATGACTGTGAGAGTGGCTATCAGAGTGGCTATCAGAGTGGCTATCAGAGTGACTATGAGAATGATCATGCGCATGGTCAGCATCTGTCCCAATCCCCTGAACATGGTGGTGATGACTTTCCTGAGGGGTACCAACTTTATGTTCAAAACCCACAATCTGCACACGGTACTGACAAAGCTGACAGTTCATGTTGGGATTGCCTTCTTCAATTTGACTTAGGCTGTCAGCAAAGGTATCGATAACCAATGGATGGTCGTTCAAGTATGGCGCTTTAACCACTTTCACATCAGGGTGAGCAGCCTGAAATTCATCAGCCCAGTTATAAATCTTTTTAACCAAACGACCGGTAAACATAAAATACGGAAAGACGATAACTTTCTTGAACCCCATTGGATACGTTTTTAGCAATGCATCAGGCACAAGGGGGGTAGTAACGCCACTGTAAGAAGTCGTTGCAAAGCCAAAGCCCATACCCTCTTCTAAAAAACGGGTAATTTTTGCAATATTTGAGTTAGCATCTGCATCCGATGCACCTCGACCCACAACCATCAACAGTGTATCTTCACGGCGATAATCGTCACCGAACTGCGCTTCACATTCTTCAATTCGCTGTCTGGCGGCCTGCAGCATCTTTGGATCAACACCCAGCTCTGAACCATAGTCAATCTTGACGCCCATGTCTTTTTGAATAGCATTTAGCTCGCTGGGAATATCGTTTTTCGCATGCCCACCGGCCATTAACATGCCAGGAATTGCCTGAATATGGGTTACCCCTTGATCCATCAGTTTCTGAACACCGTCGCGAATGATAGGTTTAACGAATTCAAGGAAACCTGTTTCGACTAACCGATCAGGGAATCGCGCTTTAAAATGTTCCGCCAGTTGATAAAATTCTTTAACCGCATCAACATCACGTGAGCCATGCCCAACAAATAAAATAGCGGGTTTGCTTAAATCTTTTGCATTCATAGGAGTTCTCTTAAAATTTATCGGTTAACTCATTTACATCAACTTATGTTTGCGCATAAAACGCTCGCACAATCTCAATGCATTGTTCTGTATCTGTGATTAACTGTGCTTTTTCGGGCAGGCTTGGCCTTTTAAACATCAATACAGGCTTTTGCCGCTCTCTTGCAACAATCAATTTACTAAAGGTGCTTTTACCGCCACTGTTTTTACTGACCATCACATCATAAGGGTGTTGATTAAACAGCCTCAATTCATCGGCATAGTCAAAAGGGCCGATGGCTTTGATCCATTCCACATTCTCAGGGAGATCCATTTTGGGTTTAACTGCTGTCCGTAAAATAAACGACAGTTTTTTTAAATCACCTGAGATTTTTTTTAAAAAATATTTTAA
>CAKMZU010000010.1:6520-8793 GCA_929200485.1 uncultured Gammaproteobacteria bacterium
AAAACGCGCTTACTATTTTTCTCTCTTAGAAGATAATCAACGACATCCTGCCAATCATCGACATCAACCCATAAATCGCCTTGTTCATGCTGCCATGCTAGGCGGTCAAATACCCAGCAAGGGATTTGGTTTTCACTCGACGCACTCACTGCCGCCTGGGTCATTTTATTCGCATAAGGATGCGTCGCATCCAAAATACTGCTGATTTTATTATCCGTAATAAATTTGGATAATCCACCAAACTGCGTAAAACCACCAACAATCACCTTGCAGGGTAAGTCAGGCGTTCGCACAAGCCCTTTGATGCTGTAGTTAACAGGGATGTTTTCAGCAAAGAGGCGATCAGCAAAATCTCTTGCGTCTTTTGTGCCCCCTAATATCAAGCAGGTCATAGATGATCACCAAACTGCCCCACTAACTTTCCTTGTCGATTGATTGTGAGAATATTCAGCGACAGCGATTGACTGATTTTATCCTTGGCTACCTGATAGGCTTTTTGACAAATCGCATCTGCCAGTGGAATACGTGCCTCTTCACAAAATTTTAACGCTTGAACACTGGTGTTGGCGCCAAGTATTTTTGAAACCAGGACATTATCCGCGCCTTGGCTTTTTGCCATTTGAGCCAAAAAGTCAAAATCAATACTGGAGGCTTTTGAATGCAAATCCATGTGCCCCTGAGCCAGCTTTGTGAATTTGCCAAAGCCACCACAAAGAGTGACGCTTTCAACCGGCTGTTTGCGTAAATGCTTCAGTAACGCCCCGACAAAGTCGCCCATTTCGACCATCGCCATATCCGTCAGATCAAAACGTGCTTTCGCATAGTCTTCACTGCTATTACCTGTCGTTGCGGCGATATGATTCATACCATTGGCTTTGGCCACATCAACCGCTTGATGAATTGATGCAATATACGCACTGCATGAAAACGGGCGAACAATGCCCGTTGTCCCCAAAATAGATAAGCCACCTAAAATACCTAATTTGGGGTTCATGGTTTTTTTAGCGAGTTCTTCACCACCGGCCACACTGACGGTGACACAAAGCCCTTTATCAAAGCCATGATGTTTGGCGATGGTTTCAAGGTGATAACGCATCATCTGTCTCGGCACAGGATTAATGGCAGGTTCCCCTACAGGGATTAACAAACCATCGCGAGTGACAGTGCCCACGCCCTGACCTGCAGTAAATTCGATACCCGGCTGATTTATTCTTGTAAGATCCACACGCACCTTGGCACCATGCGTCACATCAGGGTCATCGCCCGCATCTTTAATGGTGGATGCAAAGGCAGAATCAGCGCAGCCTCCGGATTCACAAATCGTCATTTCAACGGTTTTTCCTTTAGGCAAAGTGACACTTGCCGTCTCAACCCTCTTACCGTTAAATAGTTGGTATGCAGCTGCGACACAACAGGCAGTCGCACATGCACCTGTCGTTAAGCCTGTGCGCAAAGGCTTGGGCGCCTCAGCACTTTCAGGCCACATTATCAAAGCCTGCTAGCACACAAAAGCCTTTAAAAATTTCTGCAGTGAGCTTTGGGTTTGAGGGAAAAAACAAATGTAAGTAACTGGCAATCAATTTACCGGATTGGTAAATGGGTTCGCCAGGTGCGCGATGGCGCTGACGCCTTGCATAATCTTGCGGCGAAAACTCACATTCAAATTGCGAGCGATGATGGGCATGCCCCCGAATTTCACCATCTGCCGTGACCAGTCTCTGCATGCCCTGACAGCCCCTTCGTCCACTAAAATGGGCAAAGCCTGGCAAAATACCCGCCATTAAATAGTCTTTTTCGTCAAAATTAACTAATTTTTCAGCACAAAACAGCATGCCACCGCATTCTGCCAGAATCGGCTTATCCTGTTTATAAAAATCACGAATACTGTCTTTTGTGGTTGAATTTCCAGAGAGTTTATCTGCATGCAACTCAGGGTATCCCCCCGGCAACCACAGTGCATCAGCATCGGAAACGGGTTCATCTGCCAAAGGAGAAAAGAACGTAACACTGGCTCCCATTGCTTCAAGGCAAGCAATATTCACATCATAAATAAACGAAAAAGCAGCATCTTTAGCAACAGCAATCCTTAGGCCATCCATGTGCTTTGGCGTCTCTGGGTGGTCTTCTGGATAAAAAGTGACGGGTTCCGGTAACCTTGCTAAACCTGTCTGACTAATCCAATCTGCACCTTTATCAATGATCGCATTAATTTCATTGCACATTTCAAAGGTTTGGATCAGACCTAAGTGCCGCTCAGGCAGTGAAATACTGTC
>CAKMZU010000010.1:8803-13741 GCA_929200485.1 uncultured Gammaproteobacteria bacterium
GGTACTGCTCATCCAGAGCCTCTTCAATTAATTGACGGTGGCGATCACTGCCACAATTATTGGCAATAAAACCCGCTATAGAAAAATCATCTCTAAAATTGGCCAGCCCTTGAAAGACTGCCGCAGCGGTTTGCGCCATGCCTTTTACGTCCATCACAATGGCAACGGGCACACCAAAGGTTTTGGCTAAATCTGCACTCGATGGTTCGCCATCAAATAATCCCATAGCGCCCTCAATTAAAATGAGATCAGCTGATTTAGCCGCTTCATAAAGCTGCGCTTTACAATACGATTCGCCTGCCATCCATAAATCCAGTTGCACTGAAGGAGCATCCGATGCGGCATGAAGAATTTGCGGATCAAGATAGTCAGGCCCTGTTTTAAACACACGAACACTTAACCCTTTTTGGGTAAAGTATCGTGCAACCGCCGCGGTAATCGTTGTTTTACCTTGACCTGAGGCAGGCGCGGCTAAAAATAATGCAGGCGTGCTTACTGATTCAGACATTAAAATTCAATCCCTGCCTGCGCTTTTACGCCTTGACGGTAGGCATGCTTTTCATCCTGAACAACTGAAATAGTGTCGGCAACTTCTTGCAAAGATACAGCCATCGTTCGGCCTGTGATCATAACGCTTTGCATTTTAGGCCTTTTAGATAAGGCATCTATAATGGGCTCGGGGTTCAGGTGGCCATACTTAAACATATAGCCGAGTTCATCGAATACTAACAAGTCATATTCAGGGTTAGATAAATACGCCTGCGCAAGCACCCAGGCTTTTTCAGCCGCCTGTTTATCTTTCGCTTTATCCTGTGTCTCCCAACTGAAGCCATGGCCCATCACATGCCAGTCAACCTCTGGGTGATCTTTGAAAAATTTATACTCGCCGGTTTCTGTTCGGCCTTTAATAAATTGAATCACTGCACAACGTTTTCCGTGGCCTAACGCGCGTGCCATCGTTCCCATGGCAGAGGAAGATTTTCCTTTGCCATTACCTTTAAGTAGGATGAGAACCCCGCGTTCTTCGGTTGCCTTGGCGAGTTTCTCAGCATGTACGGCTTTTTTCACCGCCATACGTTTTTGGTGTTTTTCTTCACTCGTAAGGCTCATACCATTAGCTCCTCAATATGGAAATACTCTGCATCCAGAGCGTGGGCTATTTGCTTTGATTTGCCCCGCCTTACCTCGGCTAAATCCATATCATACAACTTCCATTCACAAGGGATGTCTTTGTTTGAAAGCGCCACCAAGTCAACTTGCATTCGCCCATCAGTAATCAAGTGACATGTCATCTGATGATCATGTTGTTTGACCCAGCCGGTTACCCACTCAGACAGCTGTGAGAACATCTGCATAAAGGGCGTCCCACCCCCTGCTTGAATGGCTTCGACTTCCTGAGTGAATGATTTTGATGCTTTATTTAAGGGGCGTAATAGCTGCGTTTCACCATTACCAAAGAGCACCAGAGCGACTTGTTGGCGCGCCAGGTAAATGGAATGATTCAAGTCCAGGACTAATTTTTTGGCTAATTGGATTTGAGAGTGTTTGAGTGTAGAGCCTGAGGTGTCCAATATAACGCAATGGCCTTGTTTTGGTCTTTTGTTGCGTAATTTCCATTTAAGCTTATCAGCGCTAAGCGCTCCCCTACCATGAATCAAACTTTTACACCAATCAACCGCCTGCTTTTGATCATTGACTTGTTTTTGTTTTGCCTTCGATGCTTCAACCGTTTTTTTTGAGCTCAGATTTCTCTGACCAGCAACAGAACCTGGCAGTGACAGCGCTTCATTGGCTATGTCGGCATTTTGAACCGGCGATAAGGCACCATAATCACCTTCTGATTGCTGTGATGATTCCGGTTGATCTGACTGAGGTTGATTCGATGGAGGCCGTTTAAACCTTGGCGGCTCAATAGGCGGGTCGTTCGGTTTATCTGGAAAATTTGGTTTTTGCCTGTGACTCAACACAAGCATTTTAACCGCATCAATATCCGTTTGAACCACTTGCTTGCGCCCTGCCAAAGCTGCATTGGCGACGACAGCGCGGTGAAAAACCAGATCTGCTCTGAGTCCTTCACAATTAGATTCCGAGCAGAGTTTAGCAATCTGTTTTTTCATATCAATAGAAAACTGAACATCCGGCAACTGCTGTTTAGCGGCCAGTATATCTTGCGTTACCGCCAGCTGCTGATTTTGATATCGCTTAAGAAAACTTTCAGGGTTATCATCGAAAGCCTGACGCCGCTCAACAATTGCAATTCGCTCATCCAGTTCAAAATGACTCTGCATCTCAACCATCAAGCCAAAACGATCCAATAACTGAGGCCTCAGCTCACCCTCATCAGGATTCATCGTCCCCACTAACATAAACTCACTTGGATGCGCGTGACTGATGCCATCGCGTTCAACATAATTCATGCCTGAAGCAGCTACATCCAAAAGGTTATCAACTAAATGGTCACTTAACAGGTTCACTTCATCGGCATACAAAATGCCATGATGCGCTTTTGCCAACAAACCGTCCTGAAAACTAACTTTCTGTTCAGTTAGTACCTTTTCAAGGTGAAGACTCCCCACTAGCCTATCTTCTGTGGTGCCAATGGGTAAGTTGACAAAATGCTTAGCCGAGCAATCAGGCAATACGTCAAAAAAGGCTCGAACCGTGGTTGATTTAGCAATCCCTCTTGGCCCAGATAAAAGCACACCCTGAATTTTTGGGTCGACAGCCAAAAGCATCAGCGCTTTTTTTAATAAAGGCTGACCAATGATTGCTGAAAAAGGAAATTCGCAAAATCTGCGAGAATCACCTGAAAGAAACTGTTTTTTTTCTGTTATTAGCTGCAAAGCACCCACCGTACTGTTTAATCACGACAGGCCGGTATTCGGGCTTAAAGAGTTGGCTTATACTAACCATTGCTCGTTCGCCTTCCCGCACAACGCTATTCACTCTGTGCAGTGGCCTGAACTTAATCTTGGAACGAACTCACTTATTCACCGATGCGGGGGCAGCGAAGGACTACCAGACATCTTTCCTGGACCTTACTTCCCGTTTACCTGCAGCACTCACTTACTCAAATGAGCGCAATAGCAGCACCTGTTAGCCGCGCATTCTAAAAGGTTAAGGGCTGCAATGCAAACCACCGCAACCCCCAAACCGCAGAAAAGATCTTTGACTAACCGCCACAGAGAGAGAAATTTTAACTTTTACTCATGAAAAATGATTCAGCATTGAATAGCTTGAAATCAAATAAAAAACACACAGCCATGCACCTCTGAATATTAAGTAACTTATTTATCTTAAAGAAAAAAAATAGCTACATGTTTTTTTGTATCATAATATTGAAAACAATGAACATTTCCAATACATCAACATCTAAATATCAACTAAGTAGATTTTTAGTGATTATTATGCGAGCATTTTTTTTATTTTATCTTGTGCTATTTGCAGTTAACTATAGCTTTTTCTCAGTAGCAGGCGTTGATTCAGACGAAGACGAAGACGAAGACGAGTTAGTATATGCCCCAGAGTATAATAAAGAAGAACATTTCCCTCCTAAACCTATCCAATACTTCTTAGAAAACTACGAGTATATCAACATTAATGAAAAGAAAGAAAAAAAAGAAAAGGTAGTAGATTCAATATTGAGTGCTTTTCATGGCTCCTGTTTTCTTATAGCCGGAATAAAAGAAGGCATCATTAATTATGCCTATCACATACCACCTCAGAAATTAACTGATGAAGAGAAATTTGATCATTTGTTTAAAGACTTTGACCATAAAACACAGAAAGAAAATGGGCTGCAACAGATTATATTTTATTATAGCCCAGAAGATCTAAACGGACTGAAAAAAAAATTCGAAGTTAAGGGGTTGAACTTTCGACCTGACAGAGAAGTATCTTTTGAGAAGTATATCGATCCTATGAGTGTTTTATTTCTACGCTGCAATGGAGATAACATTGATATTTATATCAACTCAAAAAAAAACATCTATGATATATATAAAGGATGTGGGAATCGAATATTCACAAGACATGGACCGATAGAGTCTGGTCCTATTTTTGAAAAATAGTTAAATGAATACTCGCCGGGGAGCTATAGATGCCCTGGCCTATATGACATAATAGGGATAAGAGAATCCCAACCCTTTCGAACTTCTCAGCGCTACTGCCACTTTTATAAACTAAGCGAAAGAAAATCTTTGCCTCAATCGAGTAAATCAATATATTATGAGCATTTTAAGATTTCCTGTGCTTGCGTCCCTACTGGAAACAACGAAAGGAAAACTGGATGACTCTATGCTGAAGTTTGTCGGCTACTTTTTTTTGGTCTTAGCCTTTATTGGCATTTTACTGCCGCTACTGCCTACCACTCCATTTCTTTTAGTCGCTGCGATGTGCTTTGCTAAAAGCTCTCCTGAACTACACGACAAACTCATGAACCACAAAGTCTTTGGCCCAGTCCTTAGAGACTGGGAAGAGAGACGCTGCATCAACTGCAAAGTGAAAATTATCGCCATTTCATCGGTAACATTTTTTACCGGGATATCGGTTATCTTTATGCTAAAAAATATTTATGCAAAAAGTTTTGGCGTACTGATTATTCTTATTGCTATCGGCATTATTCTTAAAATCCCTACCTGTCGCAAGTCTCCTCCATCGTTAATCTAGATAACAATTGGATTCATTTTCCTCAGAAACGCTTGAAATACTTTCTGAAGCTAACTTAACAATCTCCTGATGCGTCTCTAATAAAAAATCGTGAAATACTTTTTGAAACTTTTCACCTGTAGGTTTATTGTAAAAATCGTTCTCTATTTGGATACCTTGCCCACAACCACTATAATAGAGATAAATATTAATACGTTTATCAGCACTTAATTTATTAGTATCGATATCCGAAACATCATCAATTTTGTCATCAGGGAAAACCTTCCTTAA
>CAKMZU010000010.1:13751-23527 GCA_929200485.1 uncultured Gammaproteobacteria bacterium
CCTCTTTTTTTACAACATTTAGATAGATGCTGCCATAATTGATTAGATCATCACGACACTTGCTCTGCATTAACTCTACAGACTGCTGTCCACGACTAATCTCATCTATACGATAATTCACCGCATACCACAGCTGAAAATAACCAGAGAAAACACGAGCAAACTTTAAAAAACAATCATGGGATTGGCCAGATTGAACCAAGGGAATCGAAAGAATTAATAGAAAATATAAAAAAAAATATCGAAAGTAAAAAGACATTACACAACTCCTCACTCAATGGAGTTGTTGACAACATTTTGGGCTTTTTTATCCCTTAGTAGACTAATGGGATTCAATATATTTTTTTAAGCGACCAAGCATCCAACTCAAGCCTAACCCCATAAAAGGCTTTGAAAGGAATAAACTTAATTTACCTAATCCCTTAGGTGTCATTGCCATGGTCCAGGTTAACTGCACTTTACCATCTGCCATAGGCACTAATTCATAGCGCTCTGCAAAGCTCTCAACCAAGCTTGATGAGCTATGAGTAAAACAGAATGCCATCACTTTAGGATAATCCCACTCGATAAATACTTCATCACCAACCATTCCAACCATAGTGACACGGCGAGTAGTACCAAGGCCATAAGGTTTTTCAGAAGTCCAATCAACTTTTTGAATTGGCGGTGCCCATTGAGGCCAGCTTTGGGCGTCCTCAAAGACGTTAAAGATTTTTTCAGGCGTCGAGTCAACGACAGTCGTTGCGCTAAAACGATAAGGAGCTTGGGAGAAATAGTCAGGTGTAACTTGAGTTGAAGCAAACATGGCTAAAAAGTTCTTGTTATTTTTGATTGATATCTTTTATTGATAATAACAAGCCCTTTTAGCCATTAAAATAGCCATTGGGAAATTTTTTATGAAACAACGAGGGTATCGTTTTCAACTTCAGGAATTGAGACAGGCTTAACCTCTGGTATGGTTAAACTATCAAACAGCTCATCCAATTCAACTTTAGTGGAGCAGGAATATGCCTGGTTGACCACCTCACGCGTTAGATGAGGAGCAAACTTCTCGATGAATTCATACATAAAGCTTCGCAGGAATGTCCCTCGTCTAAAACCAATTTTAGTTACGCTTGGTTTAAACAGGTGACTTGCATCAATCGAGACAAGATCTGTATCTTTTTTCTCATCATAAGCAAGGTTGGCCACGATCCCAATACCTAAACCTAAACGCACATAGGTTTTAATGACATCCGCATCCGCAGCAGTAAAAACCACTTTCGGGGCAAGCCCTTTAGACAAAAAGGCTTCATCGAGCTTAGACCGCCCCGTAAAACCAAATACATAGGTGACTATCGGGTAACTCGCCACATCCTCAAGCGTTAACTTATCTATGTTCGCCAATGGGTGGGATCTCGGTACTAATATCGCCCTATTCCACTGATAACAAGGCATCATAACCAAGTCACTGAACAAATCCAGCGCTTCGGTGGCAATGGCAAAGTCAACGGTTCCATCTGCTGCTAACTCAGAAATCTGCATAGGCGTACCTTGATGCATATGAAGAGAAACATCAGGGTAATCAGCAATAAAAGATTGAATAACTTCAGGTAAAGCGTATCGGGCTTGCGTGTGTGTGGTTGCAATGGACAAACTGCCTTTCTTCTCATTGCTATACTCTTGGGCAACCTGTTTAATGCTTTCAACTTTTCTAAGGATTTCACCGGCTTTTTGGAGAATCGCCTCTCCTGCCGGAGTCACTCGCGTTAAATGCTTGCCACTTCTGGCAAAAATCTCTACGCCAAGCTCATCTTCAAGCAAGCGAACCTGCTTACTGATCCCAGGTTGGGAGGTATAAAGGCTCTGTGCCGTCGCTGACACGTTGAGATCATGATGAGCTACTTCCCATATATACCGCAATTGCTGTAGTTTCATCTACGTCCTCCAATGGACGAATCGTCATAATACTCGTTTATTATAATTGAACTGCATATAAATATAAGCTTTTAATATTTTAAATTTATATAAATATGCGCTAAGGTTTTTATTTTTAACCAGCATATACCCAGAAGGTGCTATCAATCAAATTTAATTTTTATTGTGGGTCCACTTTTCGTTATCCACTTGAACGGAATAACAATTACCTTCAGTTTTCTGTTTTGACTTTGGAAAGCCTGAATACCACAAAAACTTAAATTTATTGCGTGCATTATCTAGTAGAAAGCAAGATAACAAAGTTTTAGTGTAATGAGTCTAGATATATTTAGTTTTGCCACTTATATCCTGTCTGGAGCAGGCGTCGGTTTGCTTATTGGATTAACGGGCGTCGGGGGCGGCTCACTAATGACGCCACTATTGATTCTTTTCAATATCCCTCAACATATCGCCATAGGGACTGATTTACTCTATGCATCCATCACTAAAGCCTCGGGCGTTGTCTCCCATCAAAAACGCGGCAACATCCAATGGCGCATCGTACTAACCATGCTGGCGGGAAGTATTCCTGCCTCCATTGCCATTACTCTGCTGATTTATTTTTATTTTGACAATGCCAGCGAATACAAGCACCTTCTAACAAAAACGCTAGGGGTTATGCTCGTAATCACCGCTATCGTATTAATGTTTCGCAAGAAAATACAGGGACTTTCAGCAGCTAAACCTTCAACCACATTGGATAATCAGCTACAGAAATCGGTAAGATTTACTTTTTTTTCCGGTATTTTCCTGGGCATCATGGTTACCCTCTCCTCTGTTGGTGCTGGGGCTTTTGGCACAGCCATCTTAATGATTTTATTCTCTAAGCTTCCGAGCATGCACATTATCGGAACGGATCTCGCTCATGCGGTGCCTTTGACTTTTGTCGCCGGTATGGGGCATTTCATTGTCTTAAATAATGTCGATTTTGTTCTACTTGCAGGACTATTAATAGGCTCAATACCCGCCGTCACATTAGGCACAAAAATCGGCACTAGATTGCCAGAACGCTTTATGTATAATCTTTTAGCGGTAATTCTGTTAATCTTGGGGGCTCGCTTTGTTTTTTTCTAGGTCATATAAATCCGCCTATAAAAGTTACATCCCTTTTCACACAAAGCAGCAACTGGAAACCAATCTAATCGCAGGCTATGACTACTGATCCCATTACCTGGGCTGAGATTTCAATCCCAGCATTGAAAAACAATTTAGGCATCATTCGAAAAGCTGCGGGTAATGCTAAAATCATTTTGGTTTTAAAAGCTGACGCCTACGGGCATGGTGCTTTAGATTTAGTCGAGCATTTAGATGCCGATGCACTCGCCGTTGCTCGCATCGATGAAGCCATTACTCTTCGAAATCACGGATATCATGGGCGATTACTGCTTTTGAGCCCTCTGATTAACGATCAATTAATCCAAATTTCTCAGCAACTCAAAATTGATCTAGTCTTACACAGTCAAGCTGCCGCCAACCACCTTCTGTCTATGCAACTGCCAACAGGCAAACCAATCCCCGTTTGGGTTAAGATTGATTCGGGCATGCACCGACTTGGAATTTTAGCTGAGCAAGCCGACGGTGTTCTCTCACAGCTATCCCGCAACCCAAACCTTCATGTTGTCAGCGTAATGTCTCATTTTGCCAGCGCTGACGATCTTGAAAGCAATCAGACCACCGAACAACTTGCAAAAATTAATGCACTCCACAAGAAACACCCGTCGCTTGATGTTTGTTTTGCCAACTCTGCTGGTATATTTTTTCATCCAGCCGCTCACTTTGAGTGGATTAGAGCAGGCCTTGCTCTTTACGGCATCAACCCATCGAATCATCAAAACGAATTAACACAAAAATTAATCCCAGTGATGACATTAAAGGCTAGAGTTCTGGATATTAAACTCATCAATGCAGGTGAAAGCGTTGGTTACAATGCCAGATGGACAGCCCATAAACCGACTCGAATTGCAGTCATAGGCATTGGCTATGGCGATGGATTTCCAAGACATGCTGTCTCAGGTACGCCCATTTTAATCCACGGTGTTGAATACCCTTTAGTTGGCACAGTCTCTATGGACTTAATCACCGTTAATATTGGTGATGCAGATGTACAGGTAAATGATATAGCGACACTTTGGGGAGAAGGCTTATCTGCTCGAAAAGTTGCTAAATTCGCTGAAACTATCGCTTACGAGCTAACAACACGGCTTAGTCAGCGAGTTAAGCGAGTGATTATTAACAACTGATCATTCTAAGGTTTTTAATAACAACGCTGCATCTATATCCATAGGATTTAGCTCAAATGGCAGAGGAATAAGCACTTGATGACCTGAACCTTTTGCAGACTCAATCAATTGCCCTTTTATATCCAGTAACGTCTTCAATATAAAGGTATGGTTAGCCGAAGGGGTCATCAACTCCAGCTCATTATCTACGTCAAAGCGGTTTTTAACATCAACGAGCAGATGTCCCTCGTCAACACCAATAATTTGCCCAACGTACTGCTGCTGACTAGGCAAAGAATATCCCTGATCATAGTTTTGCAGCTGCTGTGGCTTGTGACGCTGCAAGAAGCCATCGGTATAGCCCCGATTGGCAAGACTGTCTAACTGATACAATAAAACAGGGTCAAACGATTCACCTTTGGCAGCTAAATCAATCGCCTTCCGATAGGCCTGCGTCACCCTCGCCACATAAAACACTGATTTTGTACGGCCTTCAACTTTAAGCGAATGAACCCCAATCTGCTGCAATCGTTCCACATGCTCAATGGCTCGCAAGTCTTTAGAATTCATGATATACGTACCATGCTCATCTTCATCCACTGGCATCAGTTCATCAGGTTTATTTCTATCGGCCACCAATACTGGATCAAGGATCGGTGCTGGCTCGGCAGTTTTGGCGATTAAATCACCTGTTGCATCCTCTGTCGCCTCAATGACCTGATAATCCCACCGGCAAGCATTCGTGCATGTACCCTGATTCGGATCTCTACGATTCATGTAGCCTGATAACAAACATCGTCCTGAATAAGCAATACATAACGCGCCATGAACAAAAACTTCTAACTCCATATCAGGGCACTGTTCTCGAATCACTGAGATTTCATCTAACGATAACTCTCTGGAGAGAATCACGCGACTAATGCCCTGGCGTTGCCAAAACTCTACCGCTTTAAAATTGACCGTATTGGCCTGAACCGATAAATGAATGGGCATTTCTGGCCAGGCATCACGCACCATCATGATTAAGCCAGGATCTGACATGATTAACGCATCGGGATTCAGCCCAACAACCTTTTTCATGTCGTCTAAAAATGTATGAATTTTGCTATTATGCGGCGCTATATTGCAAACAAGATAAAAAAGCTTTCCTCTTGCGTGACAGTAGTCGATAGCCTTTTTTATCTCGGAGGGCTGACTGAAATCGTTATTTCTAACCCGAAGACTGTAACGTGGCTGCCCTGCATAAACCGCATCAGCGCCATAAGCAATAGCGTAGCGGACATGATCAAACGAACCTGCAGGGAGAAGTAACTCAGAGTGTGACATTAGAGACTAAAACAAAGAAATAAAGACGACCTTATTCACCTTTATCGATTTCTTTCAAAGTACCCTTTGGAAGAACAGCTAAGACAGCATTTTTTTGGAACTTAAGCTCCATACTTTCACCGACTTTTAACACAATATATGCATCACTGATTTTCCTAACCTTTCCTAGGATACCACCATTGGTGGTCACTTCATCGCCGACCTGAAGCGCATCAAGCATGCTGACCATTTCTTTTTGACGTTTACGCTGAGGTCGAATAATCAAAAAATAAAACACAGCAAACAGAACGACAATCATACCAATTTGCATAAATTGAGAACCTGCTGGCGGACTACCTGCAGATTGAGCGTTAACCAAAGGGGCTAAGAGTGGAGCAAACAAAGCGATCAAATGAAAGCGATTCATGGAAGGTTTCCTTAAACGTCAATCAGCAAAATTTTATAGGTCTAAAAATTCTGGTATTATAGGGATTTATTTTAAAGATCACAGCATTATTTAAGGGTTTTCCATTGTTAAGGGTTATAAATTGTCGCCTCATATCCTGATTTTTGATTCGAGCTTAGGCGGGGTTAGCATTTTAGAAGAAGTGGCCAAAAAGCTCCCGAAGGCCAGCTTCAGTTACTTTATGGATAATGCGGCCTTTCCTTACGGTGAAAAGCCAGACCAATGGTTAAGACTTCGCGCTCGTCAGCTCTTTACCCGCTTATTTTGCTTCACTCAACCCGATTTAATTATTTTGGCCTGCAATACCGCCAGCACGCTCTTCCTTGATGATTTACGCAAAATGACCGCCACACCTATCATCGGTGTCGTCCCTGCAATCAAGCCTGCTGCGCTACTCACCAAAACCCAAACCATTGGTCTGCTTGCCACAAAAGCCACCACTACCCGAGCCTATATTGACGATCTACACTCAAAATTTGGATTAACCTCAGAGCTCATCCGATTTAACGCTCAACCTCTGGTTAAACTTGCAGAAGATCATCTATTGCGAAGACCTTTCAATGAACAAGCCGTTGTTCAATTGGTCGATCAATTTTTCGAGCATCCGAAAGCAAAACAGATTGACACCTGGATCTTAGGCTGCACGCATTTCCCTATTGTTAAAGACACCCTTGTGAAATACTGGCCAAATGAAACCCAGTGGGTAGATTCAGGCACTGCCATTGCCAACCGTGCGGCAAGCCTATGCACGGCGTTAAGCTTTAACTCCGACACCGAGCAAACCCTGTTTCACACTTACCCTAAACCTTTCAAATCCTGCCCAAGCCCACTGGTAAAGTTTGACATACATCTAAGTCAGCTACTCAATATTTGAGCCATGTTAAATTTGCTGCTACTTTTATGCGTCATTAGATTTTTAATAAAAATAAAAGGATAAGTCGATGCCGGCAAATGCGGACATGCCGATCTTGATTGTAGACGACACAAAATTTAGTGCAGCGGTTATACTCAAGTGCTTAAGTGAAGGCGACTATGACAATGTACGTCACGTAGACAATGCAGAAGATGCGTTGTCATTACTTGAACGCTACCCTATCCCTATCGTTATTGCCGACTGGCAAATGCCCAAAGTCGACGGGCTTGCACTCACACGAAAAATCAGACACCTCGATGAAAAGCTAAATCGTTATACCTATATCCTCATGCTAACAGCCAAAGATGGCGAAGATCATTTAGCCCTTGCTTTTAATGAAGGCATTGATGACTTTGTCAATAAATCTGCAATGAAACAACAACTTTTACCAAGGTTATTTGCCGCATCAAGAATCACTGCCAAACAAAAGCTCGAACAAAACCGCAAACATGCACTATCAAAGGAAAACAGCCGCCTTGAGAGACAAAACCATCAGCTCAAATCCAGACTGACAATCGATGGCTTAACAGGCTTTGACAACATAAATTCAGCTGAAAAAAAACTGACATCTCACATTGAGTACACCCAATCAAGGGGTGGTGCCTGTTGCTTGATTGTCATCAAAATCCTCTTAAAAGGCCACGGGCTAAACCACCTTCCAACCACCATCCTTCAAGAAATTATTCAAGGTGTCGGCCTGCGTTTAAAAGCCTCTGTTCGTCCACTTGATGAACTTGCACGAGTTTCCCCCTTTGAATTTGCCATCATTACGCAATTTCCTGATACAGATGAAACCCGAGCCTTCGCATTCAAACGCATTTATTCTCAGCTCACCCAAAAAGCCTTTAAAACCAATATGGGATATCAACAAATCGATATCGGCTTATCGATTGTTACCTCAACTGCTGAAGAGGTTGTCACAGCTGAACAAATGCTATCAAAAGCCAAAAATTTGATCGATTCGTGTAGTGACTCAAAAAACATTCAACTGTATGCTTTTAACACAGAAAAAGAACAGGTACGATAATCGCGCCCAAACGAATCAAATCGGCTTATTGGAACGACTTCTTATAACCTTTACAATAAAAAAGACTTAACCATGACCACTGAAAAACCTGCAAATATCGCTGACGCCTTTCAACAATCCGTTGCTCAACTCACTGGCGCTGAAGCGCCTTGGGCCATTGATTCAAAAACTGTAGACGGCATTGACTATCGATATTATAAAAACGCGCCTACCACCCTCATGTCGCTCATTAACGAAGGGAGAAAACACGGCGATAATGAATTTATCATTTATGAAGATGAGCGTATTAGTTTTAATGAGTTTTTCAAAAGAGCCGATGCACTATCTCTGGCCTTATCTAAAAACTTTGATATAAAAACTGGCGATACCGTCGCTATTGCCATGCGTAACTACCCTGAGTGGATGATTAGTTTCGTTGCCGTTGCTCAAACAGGCGCTACTATTGTGCCACTTAACAGCTGGGGTAAATCCGCCGAACTTTTACACGCATTAAAAGACTCTGGGGCCAAAGTCGCCTTTTTAGATCAGCAGCGTTTTGAGCTTGTCTCCAGTGAATTAAGCAGTTTAAATACCACTGCGATCATCGCCAAAGCCGAAGGCGACTATGAAAACACCGTAGACTCACTCATTAACGCGTTTGTTCAAGAAGTCAATGAGCAAACTACATTTGCAGACAATGCAGACACAGATGATCTGGCTATCATGATGTACACCTCAGGCACGACTGGCTTACCTAAAGGCACATTATCCAGTCATCAAAACGTATGCCAAAGCATCTTTAACTTTGAATTGCTCGCCATTGCAACCGCCATGACCGATTCTGAGCCTGTGGGAAAAATGTTAGAGCGCGGCTTCCCACCAAAAGTATTATTAGGTGTACCACTATTCCACGTCGCCGGCGCTTACAGTGTCTTCTTGCTTTCTCTTCGTGCCGGCCGCCCGATTGTCATGATGCACAAATGGGACAAAATCAAAGCGTTAGAATATATTCAAAACGAACGCTGCACCATGATGAGCGCTGTACCGACCATGTTAATGGAGCTGTTAGAGTGCAAAGAGTGGAATGATTATGACACTTCCAGCATGTTTGGCTTCGGAGCTGGCGGTAGTGTCCAACCGGCACGACTCCCTAAAACAATTTACCAAAAATTGCCTGACAGCTATCCTGGCACTGGCTATGGCATGACTGAAAGTAACGCCTGTGGTTTTGCTGCAACCGGCGCGATTTTTGCTAAAAACCCAACCAGCGCAGGAATTGCTTCACCTATCCTTGATTGCAAAGTTTTGGATGGGGCTGGTAACGAGCTACCCAAGGGCTCGGCAGGCGAAATCTATTTAAAATCACCTACAATCGCCAAAGGTTACAACAACCAACCTGAAGCGACTAAAGAAACCTTTATCGACGGCTGGTTAAAAACTGGAGATATTGGCTACATTAACGAAGATGGCTATTTGTTTATCACCGACCGAATTAAAGACATGATTATTCGAGGCGGCGAGAATATCTATTCCGTTGAAGTGGAAGCCGCAGCCTTAACCCACGATCAGGTTCTTGAAGCTGCTGCTTTTGGATTGCCGCATGACACCTTGGGTGAAGAACTCGCTTTGGCGGTTTACATGGATTCAAATGATTTATCCGAAGAAGCCATTCAGCAGCATATTGCTTCACAACTGGCTGGCTTTAAAGTGCCTTCTCAGGTATTCATCGAATCCTCACCACTACCTAAAAATGCCACACAAAAAATCTTAAAAAATAAGATTAAAGAAAACATTCTTGAGGCCACATCTTAAGAGTCACCCAACTAGGGCAAAAATACTGGCCGACATTAAGATCAGCCAGTATTTATCACTAGACTTAACGCTCACCACCCATCTATCGCAAACCAAGCC